>JBBRSL010000006.1:0-38557 GCA_038245435.1 Saccharimonadales bacterium (SeqCode) | reverse complement strand
TTGGGGTGAAGGTACATCAGATTTTTTGGAGATCAGAAACTCCGTCACCATGTATGAGGTTTGTACACCTGCCTATGGCCGCTAGGTTGCCCTAGACTACTCTCACCTCAAGTGAAAATTTTATTGCTTTTTGTCAATAGCCATAATCAAAAAGACCCCTTGATTGGGGTCTTTTTTTCGTAAAGCGAGCTTACTTCTGTCAGTAGTCTAAGCCCATTGGGCCTGGCGCGCCTGCACCTAATACTGGTTTTTCGGGTATATCCACAACTAGTGCGCCCATAGTCATAGCAGTACCGGCAATCGATACAGCACTTTGTATCGCCTCACGCGTTACCCGTACCGGGTCAACAATGCCGGCTTTTTTCATATCAACCAGCTCACCCGGGTCGGCAACATTTATGCCGAATCCAGGCTTGGCTTTACGCACCAATGGTAGCCATTCATCAGGGTTCAGGCCAGAGTTTTCGAGCAAAATTCTAAATGGTTGCTCGAACGACCTAAATAGTAGGCTTTGCCCCATAAGTACTGCGCCACCTTCTGTGCTTGGCGTAACCGCGAAAATCAAGTTTATAAGTGTTACGCCGCCGCCAGGGACAATACCTTCATCTAGTGCAGCTTTTACGGCAGCAACTGCGTCATCGACTCTATACTTCTTCTCTTCAATCTCAGTTTCAGATGCCCCACCTACTTTGATAACCGCAACCTTACCGCTGAGGGCTGCCCGTCGTTTTTCAAAGTTTTCTTTATCGTAGTCACTCGTTGCAGCCTTGGCTTGCTCATTTATTTGCGCAATACGAGCTTTTACCTCGGTTACGCTGCCAGCACCTTCGATAATTGTGGTGTTATCTTTCGTTACAAGCACCTTACGGGCAGAACCAATAAAACTCATATCAGCAGTTTCGAAACTATGGCCCATTTCCTCAGAAATAACGGTTGCACCAGTTAGGATGGCAATATCTTGCAACACATCTTTACGGCGATCGCCAAAACCAGGAGCCTTAACAGCGACGGTGTTAAACACCCCCTTTAATTTATTCAAAACAAGCGTCGTCAGCGCCTCGCCCTCTACATCATCAGCAATAAGTACGAGGTCTTTTTTACCCGCTTGCGCAAGTTGCTCTAACAGGGGCAAAAATTCTTGCACATTACTTACTTTTTTATCGGTAATGATTATCGCTGGCTTTGTATATACCGCCTCCATGCGCGTTGAATCGGTTACAAAATAAGGGCTCACAAAACCGCGGTCAATAGTAAAACCTTCAACAACTTCGCTCTCTAGGTTCAAGCTCTGGCCTTCTTCTACCGTTACGATGCCATCTTTACCAACTTTATGAATAACATCGGCAATAAGAGCACCAATTTCGGCATCACCGGCACTAATAGTGGCGACTTCGGCAACTCGCTTCTTGTTTTCTTTAATATCTTCGGCGAGTGTGCCCAGCTTGGTGACTACTTCGTGCGCAGCCGATTCGAGCCCTTTGCGAAGCTGCATAGGGTTATAGCCTGCAGCAATCAGTTGGTGGGCTTCTTTTAAGATATGGTAGGTCAAAACCGTTACGGTTGTGGTGCCGTCTCCGGCAATGTCGTTCATCTTGCCTGCAGCTTGTTTTATAAGTTCTGCACCTACTTTGTAGCCAAGTGTTTCGTCATCAATTTCGGGCAAATCGACACTTTTCGCAACCGTTACACCATCGTGAGTGACACTTGGCGAGCCATAAGACTTACTAATAACTACGTTACGACCCTTAGGGCCCATGGTTGTCTTAACTGCGTTATATAGAACCTCTGCCCCGCCAAGGACTCTGCGGCGAGCATCCTCATCATAAAATACTTTTTTAGCCATTTTTAACTCCTACAAAATCGAATTACAAAATATTAGAGCAGTACTCGCTACTTAACAGTAGCTAGGATATCTTCTTCTTTAATCAGCATGTACTCTTGGCCGTCGACCTTAACGTCAGTGGTGCCATACGTTTTAAACAAAATGCGGTCACCAACTTTTAGTGCTTTGACATCTTTACCAACAGCGATAACTTTGGCAGTTTTAGGCTTTTCGGCGGCTGCTTCTGGGAGGTATAGCCCACTAGCAGTTTTTTTAGCCGTTTCTTCTTGCTGAGCGACAACGTAATCAGCAAGGGGTTGAATATTTACGCTCATTATTCACTCCTAAAGTATTACTTTACACCTGTATTTTAGCACTCTTAATGTGAGTCTGCTAGTTAATGTACATACTCACATTATTGACAAATTACAAAGCTTATGCTATATTGTATTCATCCATTAAAAATAAAAAGGAACATAAAAAATGGCAGAAACAAAAGTATTAAGCAAAGCAGACGTTGATTATTTAGCGGCAGAAGCAACTGACTCAGCAGCAGCAACTGTTGATGAGGTCCGTAATTTAGTTCGAGCTGAAGCTGGCGTCGAGCCAGAAGCAACCCACGTTGAAGTTGTCGATGAATCGGGAGAACGTCAGTTCATCAGAGTCGCCTCAATTGGTAGCGTATCAATGAAAAACGCAGTCGCAGTGCACAGCGGTAGCTGGCAAGACCCAGAAAACAAGTAATACCTCAGAAAAGTATTATCAAATGAATAAAAAGACGTAATCTATTGTAAATTACGTCTTTTTATGTTATAATTAATTTTAGTGCATTTCTAGAGAAGAGGAATCATGTTCGTAAAAACGGCTTACCTGAGCGTCGAAAGCTCGCAGGTAGTAGCCGACGGCATCGCCTATCTCATTACAACTGGAAGCGAGGGATACTTCGTACTTGCGGCGACGAACGCGGATGAGTCCGTGTTCATCGAGCTCAAGGTCCGACCGCTCAACATGAGCGAGAACCCGCTGAGCGAGAACGCTGATCGATCTGAATCGGTTCAATGCAAAACTTCTGAAGGAGCACGAATTACGCTCTTGCTCCCCAATCCAAAGGATCGACAGTTGTACCCAGCTGGCATCATCATCCCCGAAGAGGGGCTTGGCTGATGCATTGCACCACCAGAAATGCACTCGTGGGCAGGGCTCCGCGCACCAGCGCGGAGCCCTGCCCCACCGCAACACCCAGCAGGGTGTTTTTTTATTTGCTATCAACGACTACAACCTAGAATCTAACTAGTATACGCATAACCGCCCGCCCTCTCGTGCCCTGTGGTCCTTACACTTTCTACGCAATATTTATCTCTTTTCTAATAAAAAAAGCCCCTGCTTTGAGGGGTTTATGTAACTAGTAATATCACTACAAATAAATAACTATTTTTTGCCGAGCCAACCTACTTCTTTTTCGGCCCATTGATCAATAACAGAAATCATATTCGTTACTTCCATAAACTTACGTTCTTCGTCAAACATTTTAGAGTCGAATAATCGCTCTGGCTCATTAGCATAAATATCAACTTCATCCTGTTGTTGCGCACGAGCATCATACGAATAGTACGGGAACACATCGTCGGGTTTCACTACAAAGCGAGTTATTTTCTGACTGTCATACCTGCCAAACCTCGTAAAAACTGGCGTCTGATACTCAACAAAAATCTTTTCAGGAACTGGGATTTCATCAATTTCTTCTTGAGCAAGTGGCTTTACGTCGAGGTCGGTTGGGATATGAATAAGCATCCTTCTAAAATGCGTTCGCGCACTTAACGATGAGCCTGCTGGTTCACGTTCTTCGAAGCACATGGTAAACGTCTTTTGGAGCTCATCTGCTTGTGTGTCTGAAAGCGCATTCGTAAAGCTAACAGATACAAACTGCTTCACAGCTTCTGCCCTATCACTAGATTCAAATCGTGTCGTTGAAAGCGCATCTTTGCTAAGCATGGCCTCTAGGTGTAATTTGGCACCAATCAGCAAAGCCTCCCTAAGGTGCCTTTTTAGCTCAGGGTTAGACTGCCACATACTTGGCACTTGCTCGGGATAACCTTGATAACTCGAACTCATAATAATACTATTTTAACATAATTACATAGATTTTTCAATTTTATTGTTGCATTATAAAAAAATAGTTGTACTATAAAAAAGTCCTGTTCACCAACGCCCCCGGGAGTACGTGATGACAAGGAAGCACAAGGGAACGGAACCACGCACCATGCCGACGTTCCTCAACCCGTCCGACAAGCTGGATCGGCCTGTCAGCCGGC
Source organism: Saccharimonadales bacterium (SeqCode) (assembly GCA_038245435.1). Lineage (GTDB taxonomy): Bacteria > Patescibacteriota > Saccharimonadia > Saccharimonadales > CAIOMD01 > JBBRSL01. The sequence continues at coordinate 34,423 of JBBRSL010000006.1, read as the reverse complement.
TCGAGTGCGAGGCCATGGCCTATCGCATCCAGAGCAGCATCGCTGAAGTTCACGCCGTCATCGTTCATGAGCTCACCCCTGACCAGTTCGTTCTGGTCATCAAGGTGACGCTCCCTGAGCCCAAGGACGGCAAGCCACTCAGCAGGGCGTTCACCGCCAAGCTGAGCGGTCAGATCGACAGCACGGCAAGCACCATCGTCCACAGCATGGACAACAGCAAGACACGCGAGCGGGCTCACGCACGAGCTCGTCGCTAGGACTTCCCCCTCGGGTGAAGTTACAAGGATTAGTTGGCCCTGAGCACGCGAACTCAGAGCTAGTCGCGTAACTATACTCGCTGACACTATCCGCGTAGCAACACCATGGTGGCAGAGGTCACGGTTTACTAGGTTCAAATCCTAGACCGTGGCCTCTGCCCCAGAACTCCCGCCCACCTCGCGGCCTGAAAAGGCCCAGGTGGGCTTTTCAATTCTCGCAGTTTTCACGTGAAAAATACTATTTATCTCTTATTGGTAAGTAATTCGCGGGCAACTTCGCGCTCATCCCACGGTTCTTTTTTTCCGCCCATAGCCCGATAATCTTGATGCCCAATACCCGCGAGAAGCACAACATCACCAGCCTCTGCATCGGCGAAGGCCTGGGCAATAGCTGCTTTTCTATCTGCGATTTCAGTAAAGGCACCCTCGGCATCTTCAATACCCTGCCGTACGGCACTTCTGATTTTTGCTGGGTCTTCAGTATAGGTTTCATCGTCGGTTAAATAAATCATGTCGGAATTTTTAGCGGCAATAGCGCCCATAGTTGGGCGTTTTGTTGCATCGCGGTCACCCGTTGCCCCAAATACCACCCGCACCTTGCCGTGCGTTATAGCTTTGAGAGCTTTTAGAACTCGTTCGAGAGCATCAGGCGTATGTGCATAATCAACCAGCACACTAAAAGCCTGTCCAGCAACAACCGGCTCTAGGCGACCAGGTACACCCCAAACATTAGCAATACCCTGCGCGGCATCCGTTGCCGAAACACCAGCGAGCTGCCCAATAACTACCGCCATTGCTGCGTTATAGACATTAAATTCGCCGACAAGCTTGGTATGCATTGGGGTGGTTGCTGCCGAGCTAACGAGCGTAAACGAGGTACCGTCTGGCTTGAGCGCAAGACTTTTAATTTGGTGCGTAGCCTTAGACCTACCTACCGTAAATGGCTTATCTTTACGCTTACCAGCAAAATATTCAAACCATTCATCATCGGCATTGAGTACAAACTTTTTAGCCCGATATTCCGTGAGCAATAAGGCTTTTGCCTCTGCGTAAGCATCCATTGTGCCGTGATAATCAAGATGATCTTGACTCAGATTGGTTACGGCCGCAATTTCTACCGTAATACCACGTAGCCGGTATTGATCAAGTGCGTGACTCGTAACTTCCAAAATTACCCAGTCAACTTCAGCTTTTTTGGCCTGTGACATAAATTTTAGAACCGACCAAACACTCGCAACCGTCATGTGATTCGTATTGGGTGTACGAACCCCGGCAATTTCGACATAGGCAGTTGTGTTAACAGCAGTTGTAAACCCGCCGGCTTTTAATACCTCATTAATGTAGGTACAGGTAGTTGTCTTACCATTCGTGCCCGTCACGGCAATAACCTTTTGCTCGCCAGATGGCTTACCGTAGCGAACGGCAGCTAAACGGGCTTTATTGAGGCGATATGACTCTTCAACAGATTTGATGGTCTGCCGCGGAATAACTTTGCGCGCAATTACTTTTACCCTCTTCATACCTAAATCATAGCAGAACTAACTACTGCATATTTGTTTTTTTCACGTGAAAACTCGGGATTTACCCTTTACCCATTACCCATTACCCATTACCCTATTAGAGATGATAATTTTAGGAATCGAAAGTAGCTGCGATGAAACTGCCGTTGCCATTGTGCAAGACGGTAAAATTCTGCTAGCAAACGTCGTTGCCAGTAGCATGGATTTGCACGCCGTCTATGGTGGCGTTGTTCCCGAAATTGCAGCCCGGAGTCATATTGAATCTATTATCCCCGTAATAGAAGAAACCTTACAGGCTTTTTCAGGGAATTGGGATTCGCAGATAGTAGATGGGGAGTTAAAAAACCCCAACTACCAACTACCAAACCCCAATCCCAAATTTGATCCATGGGATCAAATTGATGGTATTGCAGTTACCTACGGGGCGGGCTTGTCGGGCAGTTTACTTATCGGTGTTTTGACGGCGCGCACTCTTGCCATTGTTAAAGATAAACCCCTCTACGCCATTAATCATGTCGAGGGCCATGTCTACGCCAACTTCTTAGTTGACCCACAACCCCAGTTCCCTCTTTTAAGCCTTATTGTCAGCGGCGGCCACAGTCAGCTTGTGTACTTCCGTAATCATTTCGATTACGACTTACTCGGGCAAACAACCGATGATGCCATTGGAGAAGCTTTTGACAAGGTAGCCAAAATTACCGGGCTCCCCTACCCCGGCGGCCCGAGTATCGCAAAAGCAGCCGAAAGTGGTGATCCGTTCGCCTATCCGCTCCCAAAAGCAAAAGTACCAGGCAAATATGATTTTAGTTTTTCGGGTATTAAAACTGCTGTTTTGCGTACCGCCCAAGCAGCGGTTGGCGGCGACTTTAAAACCCCCAGTACCGACCTCCCTGCCCTACTAACAGATGTGCAAAAGCGAAATATTGCCGCTAGCTTTCAACGAGTCGCCGTTGCAACAGTCGTTGATAAAACGAAACATGCGTATGAAGAGTTTGACCCAAAAAGTGTCGTTATCGCCGGTGGCGTTGCAGCCAATCAAGAATTACGAAAACAGCTACAAGCTGCGCTGCCTATTGAAATCACCTATGCACCCCCTGCCCTGTGTACCGATAACGGCGCTATGATTGCAACGCTCGGTTGCTATAAAGCTATGGCAGGCGTTGAGCCAACTAACCCTTACACCTTAGCTATAAACCCAAACCTTAAAATGTAAGCTTTCACGTGAAAAACCTTGCGCTTCCATTCTTAAGCGCTGCCGTCATGCCAATCACTGGATTACTCAACGAGAGCATACGAGGAATGAGCCTGTCGTATTTCATTTCAGCAATTTCAATTGTGGCTGGCATAAAGTTTTCGGGTGTAAAAAACTTGGGTTTATACTTTGCAAATTCTTTGTATTCTGCTTTTGTGAATGTGCTTCTTATCGCTACCCTTGCCGCAGTAGCTAGCCGTCTATTAACAATAATATGTGGGTCATCAATCTCAAAAAACATCTCGTGAGTTGTAGGCTGCCCGTCTAAGGGCCAAAACTCACCTGTTTGGCTAGTGACTTTTTTAACCTTGTGCATATTATTTGCTCCAAATATTGCGCCACAGACAAGCACAAACTCTGGTTCATCGGTAGGCTCTTCAAGCACCTCTTCGCAAAGGTAACCTAGAGGAGTATTTTCGATTGGAGTTAGAATTTGCCGCCCGTCAAGCGTATCGAGCCGTACTTGCGTTACATCCGATAAATCGATGTCCAATCCTTGTGAGCCATAGTATAAATCTCTAGTTAATTGCTGCCCTACATCAGCACAGTCTGGCTCGAGCTCAATGTCACGTTCAATTGATCTAAGTTGCTTTTTGAACCATTTTTTATCATCTTTACTGAGTTTTCCTTCGCTAAATTCGAAACCCATAATATGACCTCTTTTTTGATTTACCTCTGATATTAAGCTACAATACACCTTGAAATTACATAGTGCAAGTGTGGCAACTTTTCACGTGAAAAGTGTCAAATAACAGAGGTGAAATGAATTTAGCGAAAGCATACGAACCAAAAGAGTACGAGAAAGATATTTACGATTTATGGGAGCAGAGCGGGGCATTTAAGCCCAGTGATTCAAAAGAGTCTTTTAGCACCGTGCTACCACCTCCAAACGCAAACGCAAATTTGCATACTGGTCATGCACTTGGCTTTGCTATACAGGATATTCTAATCCGCTATAACCGTATGTTAGGTAAATCTGCCCTATGGGTACCGGGCGCCGACCATGCTGGTTTTGAAACACAAGTAGTATTCGAAAAACATTTAGCTAAAGAGGGGAAGAGTCGATTCGACTTTTCACGTGAAAATTTATATGAGCAGATTTTTGCATTTGTTGCTCAAAAAAAAGAAAACTTCAGGGGTCAGTTTAAGGCAATGGGGGCTAGCGTAGATTGGGACAGTTTTACATTTACACTTGACGATAAGGTTGTCGAAACGGCATACGCAACCTTTAAAAAAATGTGGGATGACGAACTTATTTATAGGGGTGAACGGCTCGTAAACTACTGCACATTCCACGGCACCTCATTTGCTGATATCGAAGTTGCTTTTAAGGATGTCGATAGCCATATTTGGAGCATTAAGTACCCGCTTACCAACGGAGCAGGGGAGATTGTTGTTGCAACCACACGGCCCGAAACAATGCTGGGCGATACCGCTGTTGCCGTTCACCCTGATGACGAGCGCTATAAAGCCTTCATTGGTAAAACTGTACAGTTACCCCTGACCAATCGTGAAATACCCGTTATTGCCGACACCATGGTCGACCCAGACTTTGGTACTGGAGCCGTTAAAATTACCCCTGCTCACGATCCAAACGATTTTGAAGTTGCAGAACGGCACGATCTGCCAAAAATTATTGTCATTGATAATATGGGCAACATTACGCACGACATGCCAGCAGAATACCGCGCTCTGAGCTATTTAGAGGCCCGTAAACGCGTTTTAGATGACTTAAAGTCACTAGGACTACTTGAAAGCGAAAAGCCGTATACACACAGCGTAGGGCATTGCTACAAATGCGACACCATAATCCAACCGATGCTCATGGATCAATGGTTTATCGATATGCAAAAAGTAGCGGAGCCAGCGATTAAGGCTTTACAAGATAAGAAGATAACGTTTCATCCTGCTAATAAGCGCGAACAGGTCATCATATATTTGCAAAATGTTAAAGACTGGAACATTAGTCGTCAGATAGCTTGGGGCATCCCGATACCAGCCTTTCAAAACGTTGATAACGCCGATGATTGGATATTTGATACCGATGTAAAAAGTGAGATTATTACACGAGATAACAAAACCTACCGCCGTGATTCAGATGTCTTTGATACCTGGTTTAGTAGCGGGCAGTGGCCATTCGCCACACTCGACTATCCCGAAGGTGATAAGTTTAAAAAATTCTATCCGAATAGCGTCATGGAGACAGGGCAGGATATTTTGTTTCAGTGGGTGGCGCGTATGATTTGCCTGGGCATTTACGTTACGGGTGATATACCGTTTAAGACTGTTTATCTGCATGGCATGGTTCGTTCAGAGGATGGCCGAAAAATGAGCAAAAGCCTGGGTAACGTTATCGACCCCCAATCGGTACTCGATGAATACGGTTCCGATGCGCTCCGTATGGGTATTATTGCCGGTCGTAGCGCCGGTTATAGCGCTGCCTACGCGCCTGCAAAAATAGTTGCCGGTCGTAATTTTTGTAATAAATTATGGAACATTGCACGCTACGCCGAAGCAGTTATGGGTGATGAGTTTTCACGTGAAAACCAGCATGCAACTCCTGTGTCGAATGCAGATAATTGGATACTGGCACGGCTCAGCAAAGCTACCAATTCCATGAGTGAGCAGCTCGATGAATTTCGCTTTAGTGAAGCCTACAATACGCTTTATCACTTCGTCTGGGATGATCTCGCAGACTGGTATATAGAAGCCAGTAAAATTGCACCGAACTATCCACTGCTCGCTCGCGTTTTGCGCGATGTCCTTAAACTCGCACATCCATTTGCACCATTTGTGACCGAAACTATTTGGCAAACATTAACTCCCAATAGTGAGAGTCTCCTTATTTCACAGAGCTGGCCAAAAGCTGATAAGTTTAACAAAAGCTCAGTCGAAGAGTTTGACCAAGTCATAGCTATTGTCAGCGAAATTCGTACTATCATTAACGCACTTGGCGTCCGTAAGCCTGGCCTATACTTTAAGAACGCACCATTCCTTAGCGATAATGCCGACCTGCTGATTAAACTCGCAAACCTCGGCAGGGTAGCCGAGGTCGATGATGGCCGCGGTATGCATCTTACAGGTACCACGCTCGATTGTTGGCTTGATATTGATACAGAATCAGCCAAGTCATACATGGCCAAGCTTCGCGAGCAGCAGGCAAGCTACATAACTAGTATTCAACGGCTCGAAGGCCGCTTGGCTAATAAAAGCTACACCCAGAACGCCCCTAAAACAGTCGTTCATCAAACCAAAGAGCAACTCAAAACCGAGCAGGCGTTGCTTGCTAAAGTTAATTTAGAACTAAAAACGTTTACTGAATTAACAGATTAAAAAAGTAGTTTTCACGTGAAAACTCAACAAATAATACTAGAATTCGAGAGCGCTTTTAACGCGTAGTTCGCTCTCATCAGAGCGATATGAGTCAAACCAAATAACGTGCCAACCCATGCGTTCGGCTGCCATAAGATTGGTACGACCATCATCAATAAGAAGTATCGACTCTGCTGGCACACCAGCCATCTCAGTCGCTTTTTGGTATACGGCTGGTTCTGGCTTTATGGCGCCTACCTGCGATGAATCAACAATTGCGGTATACGGCAGGTTTGGTAAGAGGCCCATTTTTATCATCTCGCTGATAAGGCCTGGCATAATATTGCTCAGTAAACCAATTTTAAAATGCTCACTCGCCCAAGCTGCGCATTCATGCATTTCGCTGATCGGGTCAAGATTAGCAAGATAGTACTGCGCCCAACTAATATTTGGCACACCAAGTCGTTGTGCCAGTGCGATATTGAATTCATCGAGGCTCATGTCTCCCCGACAAACGGCATCGTTATAATGCCAAAAAATGGCTTCAACGCTATCAGGCGAAACACCCGTATCGGCCGAAATAGCCGTAAAAGCACGCTGGAAGAACCTGACCATTACGCCATTAATATCAAAATATACGAACTGGACACCATTCTTGGCAGTCTTGTAATCAATCTGGGGCAGGGCAGGGGAGACAACAAGGCCACTCGCGACGCCCGTAAGTTGTTCAACACTCGTACCTGTGGCAGCCGCTATCGCAGCTACCGTAAAAACGCTTGGGCTCTTTATGGCGCCACGTTCAATTTTGGCAAGCGTGCTATACGACAAGTCCGCCTTGGCGCATAAATCTTGCTGCGTAAAACCAGCTGCTTTGCGCGCAGCAGCAATTGTTTTCCCTAAAACCAGCTCTTGGCTGATTGCACCCACCTCTGTCATTACTGGTATTCTAGCACTATACGGCTAGCTATACCAGTTAATCGAGGAGTTTTTGTAGCCTTTTGTTGCCAACAGTCTGTTTTTTGAGCGATCTATTATCGGCACCAAAGACGTTACTCTTTGTTAGGTTCATTGACTTAACACTAAACTTATCGATGTGGTTATGCCAATCACCAGATATTTTACGGGCCACGCTATTGTTATCATCGCGGTTCGGTTTTTCGTAACGAGCCGTAACAACGTCTTTTGCATGGAATGCAGCACTAAAGAGCGCCATAAAGACGAGGAGCGTGCATAAAAGTTCGAGTGTTTTAGATTGTGTAAGCTGCATGGTTTTGTTTTAGTAATAACTATATAAACATTAGCATAATTTTTGCTTACTGTCAATTATAGTATACGCTCGCTACCCAAAAATTCGATATACGCAATCGGTTTACGAATCAGGCGTGATGATAGCCACTGCCACGGTTTATTTCGGTAGCGCGATATAACTGCTCTACCAACATAAGGCGTACCAGTTGATGCGGAAATATAAGTTCAGACAAACTCCATAGAACATTCGCGCGCTTACGGAGTGCCTCATCGACGCCATAAGCGCCGCCAATTACAAAAACGAGTCTTTGTACGCCCTGGTACTGTAAAACGTTGATTTGGGCCGCAAAGGCAGGGGAGGTGAGTTGTTTGCCCCGCTCGTCTAGCAACCACACAACATCACTTGGTTTAAGTTTGTCGTTAAGTGCAGCCGATTCTTGCTGACGGGCTTTTTGCTCATCAAAGCCACTAGGTGGTATAAGTTCCCAGGTAGTCGAAATAGCTCTATTTAATCGTTCATTGTACTCAGCTATTGCAGTCTCGTAGACTGCTTCATGCTTTTTACCAACGCTAATAATCACTATCTTCATTTATAGGGCTAGTTTCTGCGCCATCAAAGCGAGTGCTGTATGGTCTGGCCCTTCTAGCTCACGACCCTCACGGAACGAATCACCTTCTGATGTGCACGGAATAAGGTGAACGTGTACATGCGGTACATCAAAGCCTTCAATCTTTAACACTATTCTGGGGCTTTTGAGTACACATTGCATATGTTGGGCTATTTTTTGGGTAACATCCATAAGATTAGCGAACTCACTACCCGTTAGCTCGCTAAATTGTGCTACTTGGTGCTTAGTTACTACAAGTATGTGACCGGGCTGAGTTGGATGAATATCTAAAAAAGCGATTGTTTGGTCATCTTCGTAAATTTTGTGACAAGGGATTTTGCCATTAATAATGCGGGTGAATATACTTGGTTCCATGCTGTAACTTTAGCAGAACAGAGGCAACTATAACAAAACCCGTCATAAAGGCGGGCGTTATTATTGGCGGAGAGACAGGGATTCGAACCCTGGGAACCATTGCTGGCTCACTTGTTTTCGAGACAAGCCAGTTCAACCACTCCTGCATCTCTCCAGTTGGCCAGATGTATTCTATCAGATTATGAGGTTTTACTCTTGCGTATCTCGGCCAAGATACTCGAGCTGCCAGCTTTCAGCAGCACCCGTAAATAATGTGGCCGAAGCGTTTTCGGTGACGCTTACATACGTCATTCGATGGCACCAATTATGCAGATATGAAGCCAAACAGCGTATTGCTAAACCGTGCGAAAAAACGAGAAAGTCTTCTGACCTATCTTTGTTTGAAGGCTCGACAAAAGTTGTACTGACCCAGTTGTGCATTCGTTGACCCACGTCATTCATTGACTCGCCACCAGGTGCTTTAAAATCTTTACCGAGTAGGGCAATTTGCTGCATTACTTCATCGGTGTACACTTCACTTCGTTCACGCCCAACCCATTCACCCTGTTCGAGTTCTTGAATTTCATCTGCCACAATCTGCCGTACATCTAATCCCATTACTTCAAGCGCGGTAGCAGCCGTCGACTTAGTGCGCACCGCAGGGGATGTGAACACGCCTGTGGGGGCTATTTCGTGCTCAAGTAGGTATGCGCCAAGCTGCCTTGCCTGGCCCATACCTCGTTCCGTTAACGGTGTTTCATTACTACGGCCGCCCACGAGGTGATTATTGGTGTTCATGACCGATTCAGCGTGACGAATAAGATACAGGTTAAAGTTTGGACTTGCCATTATCAATAATAGTATATGTGCACAGCACCTAGACACAAGCATGAGCAATTTAATTATTTCTATGACAAAATCCTTAAAATGAATGACCGTTTTACCCCTGGAAATTAATAACTTTATCTGGTATAGTTATGTAGCTTTCGAGTACCCGTAGCTCAGCTGGATAGAGCGTTGGCTTGCGGAGCCAAAGGTCGTAGGTTCGAATCCTGTCGGGTACACCAAATAAAATACCTCACGTTTGTGAGGTATTTTTCTATTCCAGAGGGATTAATCTTTTTTTGAAAGGATCACAATACCGACTACTGGGCCAACAAAAAATAAAATTACTCCCGCTATACCCATCAATATCGTAATAATATTACTAATCGAGTTTGAGCCTAACACTACTCGCAAAATAATGCTTAGTACTATCGTTGAGATCAAAAGGATAAATCCTGATACTATCCACAAAATGCCCTTGAGAGTTTTATTGGTTTTTTATGGAGCCACTACAACTGGTGAGCCTACTGGCGGCTGAGCATAGTGTTGCTCTGCGCTATATTGCGGTGGGGCAACTGGCTGAGGTTGCCGAATGTCTTCTGGTGGCATTTGAGTTCCTCTTAAAAACGGAAGCGTGTGCTTATTCTGTCTGTCATATCACGCTTCTTTTGCTCAAAAGGTAGGTAATCACCGAGTGCATCAATGATTTCGTCTGCTTGTGCAGGGTCTAAATACATTGTTATGGGCACCATAAATCGTTTTTGAGGCAACAACTGAAGACTTGGCATAGGGCCGTCCTCAATCACTGCAAAGCTCGTAAAAGTTTCAAAACCAAAGTGTTTATCTCCAATGGTTATACCATCTGGCGCGACTGCATAGTTTAGTTCACGAGGCTTAAGATTTCCGAAAACGCCTACTGCTACAGCTAAAACTGCGATACCGATAATCGAAAACCATTCACGCGTCACAACAAACACAATTATTGCGAGGATGATTGTACTAGCGCCGAGCATTGCGTACCAACTACCGTTTTTTTCGTGCGCAATAAACTCAGATGCCGTCCAACTAACAGCATCGCCATGCGAAGGTTCTGCAACTCCTTGTGAAAAATCTGGTGCTTGTTGTTGCTCGAGCTGGCCTGAATTATACGAAAGCGGGACAGAAGCCGCAGGCTGGGGTGGTTCGACAGGTTGCGCAACGGGTGGCTGTAGTTCAATCGGCTGCTGAGGTGGTTCTGGAGAGGCAGGTTGTTGGCCAGGCGTAAAAACTTGTGGTGGTTGCTGTTGATTTTGCGGATCCATTTGCCAATATTGTATCACTCTTATGGTTTGTTATGTCATCAAACAAAAAACACCCTTTTTGGGTGCTTTACTGATGTAGTAGTTTGGCGGAGAGGGAGGGATTCGAACCCTCGAGACCGTTGCCGGCCTACCGGTTTTCAAGACCGGGGCACTCAACCACTATGCGACCTCTCCATAAAGTCCTTGTATCTTTTACGATGCTTTGGATTACTACTACCGATTATTCTAAAGAATTTTTCTATATCTGTAAAATGTTCTAGGTTTACCCTCCGGCCTCCACGCACTCTTGGGGCGTAGCCAAGGCCCAGGAGGGCTCTTTCCATGGATGTAATTAGCTCTGGCGAGTGACTTACAAATGACAGTCTCGGATAAGCATATATTTTACCCTTTATCTTATGTTTCTCTTGAAATATACAACCATCAGTATCGAATATTCCCCTTAAACAAGCAGATAAAAGTTCTGGATCATTATTAACCCACTCCGGTATTGAGATTTTTTGGCTTATTTTATCACCGATGGGCAAGCCTAAGCATTCCAGGTGATCAACCAAATTAGCAGACGAAACAACAATAACAGTGCAGTTCTTATTGGTCCGATTCCTTACCGTGACAGTTACTCCAAAAAGCTCTCTGAATAGTCGAGCGATATATGGTACGTACTCTGCATCATCAGTCATATTCACCGATACCGAAGCCTGATATGGCGCAATGTTACCATCGCCAATCATAATTCCAACAAATTCTGCAAGCATAGTGTTAACTTTTGGTTTTTTTATTACACTTCTCGTAAAAATATCAGCCGGATTTCCACTTCGGGAACGATAAGACGAATGACCGCCCTTGGATCTGCTTTCATTTGTCGCAATTTCGCCATATTTTTGTTTTTGTGATGCAAAGCCAAATCTACCAGCTTTACTCTTTTGGGCTATCTCATCGACTATGTCGTAGTGGATCGTATCTATCGGCAGTCCAGATAAGACCACAAGCCGCTCAAATACTTCCTGGGAAATAGAATGAGCACCCCGTCGCCAATCGCGAACCGTACGCTCAGTAACATTATTTTCTGCAGCGATATGCTTTACATCATATCCTAACAACTTTAGTTCATTAAACAGAAGTGTCGAACTTTGGATTGTTGGCTTTATTCTCATATCAGTAATTATACAGCTCGGTCAAGCTTCCAAAAATATTTAAAAACTAGGGCTAACAGAAACAAAAAAGTCCTACCTTACGGCAGAACTTTCTTTGTTTGGCGGAGGAGGAGGGATTCGAACCCTCGCTGGAGATTGCTCCCCACTAATGATTTAGCAAACCATCCCCTTCAGCCACTTGGGTACCCCTCCAAACAGATTCAAATTATAACAGCGTAGGCGTTGATTTAAAAGAGTTAGCCGATACTTTTGGAAATACTATTTATGATTATTCTTCCGTTCAAGCAAAAAATATCATGTACAGGCCCTTAACCTCGACTTTATGGTTCACTTTTCGAATAGTTAAAGTCAACCTTCTACTTGCCACAAATAAAACAAAAGTTGGTTGGTAAAATAATAATTATTTATCAACGCAACATCGGCGGATAATGAAACCCACAGCCACATGACCTCTATAATTTTGTGACGCAGTAAGCCTTAGATACATATTTATTACGCTCATGTTGTATAAAATATGTTGTAAATGACACCAGTCTTTATTGCCGCGTGTTCGCTACAAGGTTATAATCTGTTCAGAATACAAAAACAAGAGTTGTTTTATTAATCTCATATAAAGACAGGCGTGGAGGGTAACACACATGGCACGACGTTCAGCAGATGATGATCTGTTAATGGAAGAAGAACTAACCGCTGCGTTTCTAGGCGACGATGATTTTGGTCAAGTAGATGACAGCCAGCAGCAACCGCAGCAACCAAGTGGAGACGATTGGGACGACGAGGGTGCAGAAGCACTCCCGGGCCAGTTAGCACTTGATGTATACGAAACGAAAGAAAAGCTTATCGTAAAGGCTCGTACCGCAGGCGTTAATAAAAACGACCTCGATGTTAGTATCGCCGATAACCAACTTTCGATCCGCGGCACACTCAGCGCAGGCTACGAAGAAGATATCGAAAACTATCACCTACAAGAATGCTATTGGGGCGAATTTAGCCGTACTATCGCATTACCAGTACCAGTGAAAGAAGACGAAATCGAAGCTGTACTAAAAGATGGTGTTCTAACTATTGGCTTTACTAAGCTCAAGCAAGATTCAGTCAAGAAGATTCAGATTCTTTAATAGACAAACTTGTCAGCATAAAAAACTCTCACAACTGTGGGAGTTTTTTATTACCCATAGCAAATAACAATAAATAAAAATCCCCGCCGGAGCGGGGAAGTTAGCTAGTTTTGAAATACTTACTAGTTTGAAACGCTACCCGTAACGTTGCCAAGTACGAACTTAACGATTACCTGCGCAAGGGCGACAATTACGAGGCCGATAATGGCGTACAAAATTGTGTTCTTTGCAGAGGTTACGCCGCCTGATTCGCCAGCAGATGTAATGTACTTAAAGCCACCGTAGATGATTGCGAACACCGCAACAACACCAATGACCCATGAAAAGATATTGACTGCAAGGGTCACAATTTTTGTAACGTTAGTTGCCGAATCAGCGTTATTAGTATTACAAGCACCCGTGTTAGAACCACTTGGGGCCTCTAGAGATGCGCCCTGACAAGTAGAGTCTTGAATCGAAGTTGCGGCCATAGCAGAACCAGCAAGCAAAGTAGCCGGCACCAAGCTAAGGCTCATAGCGAAAATCATCGTAATTAAGAACTTAAGTTTTTTCATGTACATTATTCCTTTTAGTTACTTTTGTTACTTATCTTATATCACCACTGGGGCAAGCTTGCAATAGATTGCCCTAAACAAAACAGCTAATGAAATTATTTAATAAACTGCCCCAGCACAAATTTTACTATTGTTTGTGCAAGCGCCACAACAACTAAACCAATAAGCGCATAGATTATAGTCGAACGAGCAGACGCCACCTTACCGCTATCACCAGTACTCGCCACAAACTTAAAACCGCCAAATATAATCATAATTACGGCGATAACACCGATAGCCCAAGAAAATAAGTTGATGATGGTATTTATGAGGCTCGTTGCTGTCTTACCAGTACCTTTTGAGTCACAACCAGTTGATCCATCTGCCTGGCTTAAACCTTGGCACACCTGGTCTGCAGCAGAATTGGTAGTAGCGGAAGTCGTGGTAGCCGCAGGTTCAGGGGCAGGCGCTGCGAATACTAAAGGTGTTAAGGCAACAGAAAATCCACCAAACAACAGCAGACTTGTTATTGTTGCTAGTATTAATTTTTTACTTTTAGAAATCATTCTTACTCCTCTATATTCTACTCAGAACAAATATTACTATTGTGCGCGCAAAAACAATAACGATAAGACCAACCACTGAGTACAGAATTGTTTGCCTCGCAGTAACAACTTTTGCGGAATCACCACGGCTTATAACAAATCTAAAACCACCAATTATGATCATAATAACGGCTACTGCTCCTGCAACAAAACCTACAATATTAGTAATCTTTGTAAGCGTGCCGTCTGGGCCCGTTAAAGGATCCTTAGTTGTGCCCGTGGTTTGGCAATATGAAGGCATTTCACCGTCATTCTTTGCTGCAGTTGCACAAGCGGCCGTAACTTCACTCTGCGTACTCGCAAAGGTCGTTACGGGAAAAAGCAGAACTAAAAATAATGCTGGCATCAGCAAGAGGTATCTCAAGAGTCTCATCCTATATTGCCTACAATAAATTTTACAATTACAAACGCAAATATGGCTACTACGAGTCCAACAACTGCATACAATATCGTCATTCGAGCTTTTGCGACCTTTTGCGGTTCGCCCTGTGATGTCACAAAGTTAAATCCTGCAATGGTAATTACAAGCAAAGCTATGGCGCCAGCAAGTACGAATACGAAGCTTAGCAAATCTTGTACTTGGGCCGTGTTAGCAGTCACTTGCGGAATATTCGCGCCATCTAATGCGCCGTTATTTACTGCAGTATTAGTTGCAGATGCAGATAGCTTGTTACCAATAAAGGCAATAACTCTTGATGCAACGAGTGCAACTACTAAGCCGACGAGTGCATTTGCGATAGTTGTACGAGCACCAGCTATTTTTTGAGGATCTGCTTGTGACGTTATAAATTTAAAAGCACCAAATATTACAAAGCCTACGGCTATAATTCCGGCAGCTGAAAGCATTATTTCTATTACCGCCATTAATATTAGTACCGCAACTTGACCACCAATATCCTTCGTAATAATCGTGCACTGTGGTGCGGGGCCAATTGGTAGATATTTGTACCATGTGGGGAACCCCAAAAAGCTTTTTGTGCATGTCGTTGACCCTGAAGCCGCTACGAGCGTAGGGGCAGTACTCGTAGTGTTTAGCGAAGTTGGCTGGGCTGCCCCAGAAGCTGCAAATGCAAGCGGGCTAGCCACACCTGTAAAAACAATAATAAGGCCCAAAAGAAGAATAGTTTTTTTAATGATTACTACCATTAAAATACTCCCCCGGGAATCAACCATTGCATAAATGCATACAGAAAAAAGAACGCAATTAGGCCGACAATTACATTTGTTATGCGTTTCTTCGAATCCTGAATCTTTTGAGCGTTATCTGCAGCAGTAATATATTGAATACCTGCAAAAACCATCATTGCAGTAGCACCGACAAAAATTATCACCGCAAGGGCATTAACAAAAAAATTAACCCACTGAATTATTGGGTTTTTTTTGGTGCATGTTTGCAAGTCACCCGTGCACTGGAATTCACCCGTTGTAGGCGCAGGTATTGCCGTACCTGCAGCAAAAGCAGGAACTGAAGGCACGAGTAGGGCCGTAACGGCAATCAATGTTAGTAGTACTCTTTGAATTATTTTCATATTTGCTTCTTTCAAACATTATAGCAACAAAACTTTTTTAAAAAATATCAATTGCTGCAATTTTAGCTTATTAAACTTCAGTAGTTACTATGGTAAAGTAATACATAAGAGTTTAAATAAAATTTCACGTGGAAAAAAAAAGAATATTTAGCAAAATTAAGTCATTTGCCCTCCTGGCAGCTTTATTTATATTTGCCTTTAATAGTGTTGGCGGTGTGGTTTTTGCAGTAACCGCACCCGTAACTGGTGGTGGTACCATAACTCCAAAAACGAGTGCAGAGCTTGCGCCCATTGCTGACAGAGCTATTTCGTGGTCGATTTTAAGCGCTTTTGCCGAAGACCAATGTCGGTTTAAACAGACAATTAGCACGCAAGACGTGAACGACGGTAAAGTGTCAAGCGAGTCGGATGTAAGTGTAGGTACAGTTGCAGCCCCCGAAAAGGGCGTTGTGCCATGTAACCAAGCTTTTAAACTCGTTGAACAAAATTGGACGGGCGGCGATACTGCGAACTTTCTAAAAAATATCGGCTACGAGCTAAATGGCGACAATTATGTACAAAAATCCTACAGCGCAGATAAGCTCAGGGCAGCAATACCTGCACGTATGTTCTTTACTACAAACCGCAGCTCGGCCGATAGTGCACTTTTGTATTACATTTTTTACCAAAACTTTGTGACTGGCTGTAAAGCTACACCATTCAAGCCTATAGGCCCTGCAGCACCAGAAGGCGCCACGCAAAACGAAATCAATCAAGCAAATACCGACGACAACACCTACAGAATATTTACTGTGCAACAGAACGGCGATATAAAAGATTACATATTTAAAGGCGAGCAGGGTAAAGGAGTAATAATATCTGTTGGCTATGGTATTGGCACACAAGGCGCCGGAAAAGCAGATTGCCAAGAACTTTCTGACAAACTTAAAAATAAAGATTTAGCTATTGCCTACACATCCATACTTGGCCTTGATACATCTGCCGTAGGTGCAACTACAACAAGCAGCAGTAGCACAACGAATACTAACGATGGCTGCTATAGCGGTATTTCTGTTTTTGGGTGGATACTTTGCCCAATGCTTGATCTTGCCGATGGAATTTATGGATTCCTTCGAAGTTCAGTATTTAGCTTATTGGCCATACCAGAATTAACCAGCAGTTCTTCTAATGGCTTGCAAGCATCTTGGGCGGCGGTCCGCGGTGTCGCAAATACACTCTTAGTTTTAGTAGCACTCTTTATGATCGCGAGCCAAATATTTAACTTTAGTTTTGTTGATGCGTACACCGTAAAAAAAGTGTTGCCACGCCTTGTTATAGCCGTGATTCTTATTCAGCTTTCTTGGTTTATATTTACTACAATGATTGAGCTATTCAACGCACTTGGCTACGGTCTAAACTGGCTTATTACCGCTCCTTTCCAGGCAAATGGAGGCGGCGATATCGTTGATATCGTCAACTCTCAATCCTCTAAAGACATCGGGGCCGCAACTATATTTACTGGTAGTGGGCTCGTTATTGGTGGAACAGCATTCGTGGTGGGCACCGTCTTATCGGGTGGATTCTTTATGACAATTGCGCTTGTGGCAATCGGTGTCATTATTTCGGTAGCAGCCGTAATCCTAACACTCATAATACGAAAACTTCTTATTATTGCGCTCCTTATACTTGCGCCAATTGCGCTTGTCGCATGGATTCTGCCAAACACTCAAAAGTTTTGGAACTCGTGGTGGCAGCTATTTAGCAAGTTACTTATTATGTTCCCGCTCATTGCATTACTTTTTGCGGCTGGACAAATATTCGCGGCGATTACGGCGAAAGGCAGCAGCAGCTCAACCGCTGAAGGGGGTCTTAAAATAGTCTTAGTGATTATCGCGTACTTTGCTCCACTGTTTTTGATTCCCGCAACTTTTAAGTTTGCGGGTGGCATATTTGGTAGCATTACCGGCGCACTTAACGGTGCAGGCTCAAAGATGAAGGGTGGCAAAATGTTTGGCCTCAGAGAAAAACGCGATGCCTCGCGAAAAGCTGTTACTGAAGAAAAGAATCGAAATGCTTATAACAGAATCGGAGCTGGAAAAGGCACGCCTCTTGATAGATGGCGGACCAATACGATGGGTGGCGCAATCCTACCAACAACAAAGTCTGCCTACAGTCGAAGAACAGAGCTTGCCGTCTCACAGGGTAAGAAACTACAACATGATGAGGCTCAACAACTCGTCGGCAATGCTATTAATGGCCTATATGGTGAGGATAAGTTCAACCAGTTAGAAACTATCGCAATGGGGCTGGAAGTAACGGGCAAAAATGGGCAAGTTTACCAGCCAGACCACTATGCGCAAGCCATTGCACATTCACAGCTACTTAAACAAAAGCAGGCAGCTAACGCAGATAGGGTTGCACAGCATTTGCAATCAACAGACATGGATACATGGCAACTACTGCAAGATGAGAACTACGCCGAGATTAATGGCCTTACACCCGACAAACTTGTTACAGCTAGTGGCAAGAGAATCAAAGGGTCGCATCAACTTAGCCCTACTGCTTTTAGCACTGTCGAAAAGGGCAGGTTTCAAATTAAGAAAAATAATGATGGCAGTGTAACAAAAGGTGCATATGTGCAAGATATTGAACAAGCACTGGCAACAAGCAACAAAGAACAGCTCGATAACTACTTGGTTCAGCTTAATAGCATTAGCAAGACTGCCCAACAAGCAGGCATTCCACCAGAAGTTATCTCTGGCCTTAAAGATATGGGTCACCCTGCAGTAAAGCAAGTATTATCAAGCGACGGAGCATTGCAATTACAACATACGTTTGATCCAATAACAAAAACAAGCGTGTTCACTGCAGTGCCGGCTCAAACTTCGACACCTCCGGTTTCTGGGCCTGGAGCTGGATCAGGACCAAGCCCTTCAGGAACATCTAGTAATCCAAATAATGAATACATGTAGTGGGCACATATAAAGTAATACAAGATATAGAAGCAGACGATAAGCTTTTTGGGCCGCTCAGCTTAAAGCAGTTTATTTTTGCTGGTACTGCGGCAGGTCTCACGTTTTTGGCTTTTTTAGTTGCTAGCAAAACAACCATTTATGCCGCTATACCATTTATTCCATTTATATTAGTGCCGGCAATTTTAGCGGCACCGCTAGGGCGCGACCAACCAACCGAAATTTGGCTGGCAGCGCAAATACGATTCTTTTTAAAACCACGCAAACGTATCTGGGATCAGTCCGGCCTCAAAGAACTTGTGACTATTACCGTACCAAAAAAGCTCGAGCACATTTATACTGATGGTCTCACACAACAAGAGGTTCGCAATAGGCTTAATGCACTCGCAGATACCATAGACAGCCGTGGTTGGGCGATTAAGCAGGCCAATGTTAATCTTGCGACTGTGCCTGCATATGATAGCTTTTCGAGCGATAGGCTCGTAGATCCGACAAGTATGCCGCAATCGGTCCCCGACATAGCCATAACAGCCGCAGATGATATTTTAGATGCAGCGAACAATCCAACAGCTCAACACTTTGAGCAAATGGTGCAAGCAAGTGGCCAAGCACAAAAAGATGCTGCTATAGCTCGTATGCAAGCAGCCCGCAGCGCAAGCACTCAACAAGCACCAGTTGACTACTCATTTATCACAAAGCCCGGTATACCGGTAGCTACCGGGCAAACAGTGTTTGCTGCTGACCCTATAGTTACACCTGCACAGCCGACTACGGCCGAAAGCTACTTAGACGAAACACAAAAACCAATTGACACAGTAGAGCAAGCACTCCTCGACAAAATTCACCACGATAAACTAGTCGCAACTCAAAACCGAAACCCTCACCACAAAACAATTAAAACGCCCGAAGAACTAGTTATAGAGGCCGCAGAACAACAAAAAGCAGAAGCTGCTAAAGCACAAGCGGTGACACCCCCGCCAAACCCTGTTAATATAGAACTTGCAAAGAATGCGCGAGATTTAAAGCTCGACACGATTTCTGGAATGGCCAAAAATAAGATAAAAGCTAACCAGAACGAGGGCGAGATTCGCATTCAGCACTAGGGTGGAACCGTATCGCCAAAACGCGATACACCAAACGTTTAATGGATCCAAACACACAACCAAACTACCAGTCTCAAACAAATGCTCAACAGCCGGGCGCAATGCCGCAACAATTTTCTGCAGGCGTCCCTCAAGGCGCATATCCTCCACAACAACCTGGCGTTGTACCACAAGCGCAAGGCTTAGCGCCAAAGAGTAACCCAAACAGCACACAGAACACTTTGCTTATCAGTGAAATTCGCGACGGTGTCGTTATTATGAATGATGGCTCGTTCCGGAGTGTCGTAATGGTTAAAAGTATTAACTTCGATCTTATGAGCCCGCAAGAACGCGACGGTGTCGAATACGCATACCAAGGATTCCTAAACTCGCTCTACTTCGAAATTCAGATTTCCGTACACTCATCGCGTGTTGATTTAGGCCCATACCTTGAAAAGCTCGATAAAATCCGTGCAGAGCACGATAATATGCTACTTGCTTTACTTATGGAAGATTACATCGTGTACATGGATAACCTTGCTCAACAAACTAATATTATGGATAAAAAGTTTTATGTAGTTATTCCGTTCTTTCCGACAGTTGACGCCCAAAAAGCCGTGCAGGCAAGCAAAAGCTTCTTTGGTAGTGCGTTTGGCAAGAAAGAGGCATCCGTCACTATTAACGAAGCAACACTCGAAGCAGCAAAAACAGAGCTTCGTAATCGCGTACAGCTCGTACTCAGCGGCCTCATGCAATGTGGCGTACAGGGCTTACCACTTGATACTCAAGAACTTATTGAACTTTACTACGATGTCTACAACCCCGATACCGCAACACGGCAACCGCTTAAAAACTTTGATGACCTAGCAGCGCCTATCGTAACTAAAGGTGTTGGCCAAGCCTACCAACCAAACCTCGACAGGGAACTATCATGATGGATTCTAGACGCTGGATTCTAGACGCTGGATTAGTCACGAAGTGCTTACCTTTCGGCGTTTTCCAGCGTCCAGTTTTTGCCAGGGGTAAAAAATAATGGCATTTGGTAAAAAACAACAGCCTATCGACCCAGTGCTTTTAGCAGAGCAGCAACGCCAGCGAGAGCAACAAGAAGTGCATGCTGCCTTTCAAAAAGGCGTTACCGCGCTCCGTGACTTTATTGCGCCAAGTAGTATCGAATTTAGCAGTAGTTACTTTCAAATCGGTACACGTTTTGCACGAACATACTATGTCTATGGTTATCCTCGCCAAATTTACACTGGCTGGTTAAGCGGCCTCGTCAATATTGATGAAGTTATGGACATGTCTATATATGTGTACCCCGTAGAAAGCCAAGTCGTGCTCGAAAATTTACGCAAAAAGGTCGGACAGCTCGAAGCTGGTTTACAGATTGATGCCGAAAAAGGTCGTGTTCGCGACCCAGGCAAGCAAGCAGCTATTATCGATGCCGAAGAAATGCGCGATAAACTCCAGGTAGGCGAAGAGCGCTTCTTTAGGTTTGGTCTATACTTCACCATTTACGGTACCAGCATGGACGAGCTCGAATTTGTCAGCCATAAGATTGAATCCATGCTCGGGCAACAGCTTGTGTACTCAAAGCCTGCGAGCGCGCAACAAGAGCAAGGACTAAACAGCACCATCCCGCAGTTTATGGATCAACTACAGATTCGCCGCAACATGAACACTGGCGCAATCAGTACCAGCTTTCCGTTTACAAGTGCCGATTTAACAGATGACCACGGCATTTTGTATGGTATTAATATGCACAATAGCGGCCTCGTTTTATTCGACCGCTTCAGCCTTGAAAACGGCAACAGCGTTGTCTTTGCTAAGTCTGGTGCCGGTAAAAGTTTTGCCGTTAAATTAGAGCTTTTACGTAGCCTTATGACCGGCACAGAAGTGTTCGTACTCGACCCAGAAAATGAATACCAACGATTATGTGAAGCTGTTGGTGGTGCATACGTTAAGCTCAGCCTCAACTCGCCAACGCGCATTAACCCGTTTGATTTACCACAAGTTGTCGACACCGAAGAAGCCGACAACGCGCTGCGAAGTAACCTTATTACACTTCATGGCCTATTTAGGCTTATGATGGGTGGTGCCCAGGCACAGATGCAGGGCAACTCTAGTCAAACCATGCCGGCACTCAGCCCTGTCGAAGAATCTGACCTCGACGCAGCGCTTATTGAAACGTACGCCAAAGCCGGGATTACGAACGATCCGCTAACCCACACATCGCCACCCCCGACTATTAGCGACTTATACGACACGCTCCTACATATGGGCGGCACCGGTCCACAGCTTGCTCAACGGCTTCGCAAGTACACTACTGGTACCTTTGCGGGCGTCTTTAGCCAGCAAAGTAACATCGACATTAACAATCCTTTCGTGGTATTCAATATCCGCGATCTCGAAGATGAGCTCCGCCCAGTTGCTATGTATATTGTCCTCAACTTTATTTGGAACAAAACTAAAAGCGATAAGAAAAAGCGCATCTTAGCAATCGATGAGGCCTGGCAGTTTATGAAGTACGAAGATAGCGCCAGCTTTATCTTTAGCCTTGCTAAGCGTGCACGTAAGTATAACCTCGGTATTACAACAATCACACAAGACGTTGAGGATTTTATGGGTTCACGCATGGGTCGAGCTATCGTGGCAAACGCCAGTATGCAGCTACTTCTTAAGCAATCCCCATCGGCCGTTGACGTGCTTGCAGACGTTTTCAAGCTCACGAGTGAAGAGCGTAAGCGCCTTAGCCAGTTCCCGGTTGGGCAAGGGCTATTTTTTGCCGGCCAAAACCACGTGCACATTCAAATTACGCCGAGCCCAAGCGAAACAAATCTTATCACGACGAATCCCGATGCTGTCAAAGCCATCGAACAACAAGGACAGATTCCACTCAATGGCTCTGGCGCTGGCGAAATAAATTACAGATAGTATTTTGAAAATACGCTCTTTTTATTTTAATTAGCATAACTAAAATGGTATAATTACCCCTGAAAACAACAGGGGTAATTTCGTGTCGGTTTACGACCAAGAAAAAGAAAAAGAGCAATCTACTCCAGGTAACGACGGAGATAATTCAACAGCTGACAATATACGTGGGCTCGAAGATTCTTTTGGTGCAAAAGATGCAGAATATCCCGAAGGTCATCCTTCAAAAAGCAAAGAACAATCTGCACTCGATTCAATTAGCCCGGGTAAATCTCCCCTAAAACCGCCTATTCAACCGACCGATATGTATAACCCAACAGCCGCTATTGCTAAAGGGGCCTTTTCGCGCTTTTACGCGAACGTTGGTAACAACAAAAAAAGCGTTGGCATTGGCGGTGGTATTGTGGGTGTTATTATTATCGCTATTATCGCTGGTTTTAGCGCATTTTTACCGTTCGAACTTTTGCACATCAAAGAAGTCGCCGTACAAGAACTCAGCGGTGTTCAAGAACAAGTAATGGATAAACGGCGCATGCGAATAATGACGCGTGCGTACTTTTTTAGAGACGGAAAACTCGACGGCTATAAAGCGCGTGGTTCAATGTTTTCATTTGTAGAAAATCGTAAGTCGACCAAAATAGTGGCTGATCTTGAAACACGTGGCTATAAAATAAAACCGGAGCTCGATGCAAACGGTAACTACACTGGTAGGTTTAAAGAAATTATTGGTCCTGACGGTAAAGTGATTAATGACGGCGATAGTCTATGGCAGCGACGCTCTGCGCTCAGAACAGCCATGAATGACGTGTACCCGGCAAAAACGGCACTGTGGCGAAGCAAGCAAACTTCAAAGATGTATGCTCGCTACGGGCTAGTACGCGGAAAATGGTGGTCAGATAACGCTGCCACCCGTAAGCTGGCGAGCGCCGAAGAACGATTAAAACAAAAAATACGCGATACTATGAACAAGCCAGTGCTCGCAAACGGCCAAGTAGACCCAGTGCCCGATAAAAAACAGGATGGTACGGCCGATCCAGCAGGTCAAAAAGCAAATACTGCTGCCGGCGAACTAGCAGATGGGATTGATGCCGCCGCTCAAGAGGAGTATGCAGCTGCTAATAGTGGTACAGAAACAGCACCACTGGCCGGTAATCCACAATCACCGGATTTGGCAATTAAGCCCGGTAAGGCTTTTGCAGAAGGCATCCTCAATGTTATAAAAATCACCGGCCCAATTGATGGAGCCTGCCAAGGCATCTCGGCGGCTAACACTATATCGAAAGTTTCGAGAGTCCAAAAAGCACTCCAACTCGCTAAGTATTCCTCTTTAATATTATCTATGGCTGATGGCCTTAAAGCAGGTAAGGTTGATAGTAAATCACTCAACGAGATGATGACAGCAATGAATAAGCCCGACCCAGAAACAGGTAAAAGCTTCTTTGCATCGGCTGGTTGGCAAACATTAAGTACCCATAAACAGGTAACGGGCGCCTACACTACTACGTATAATTCAAGTGGTGGCACAAGCGGTGAAATTAAAAATATTTTAGATAAGTTCTATGGGCTTGTTGGCGGTAAAAGCAATGTAAAAACAACTTGCGGTACCCTTAATAACCCATTTATCCAGGTAGGGAGTGGGGTTCTTGGTATTGGTGCCGCCATCTTTACCGGTGGTGCAGAAGCGGCCGCTAAACTTCCAGCACAAGCCGCAATTGAACTCGGCAAACAGTTTATTATTGGCTACGCCACACAGCTTGGCGTAAAAGCGGCAACTGGCACCATTGTAAGTGGCGCAGAAAAAGGTGAGCGCATGGGCGATGCCTTTTCATCTGGTGCTGGTACAATGACAGCCTTAAATGCTAGTTCACGCGGCTTTAAACCACTCACAAAAAGCCAATTTACCGCTCAAAAACAAGAATATCTCGCTTACCAGGCCACTCAATTTAATGCGCTACCCTTAAAAGAAAAAATCTTAAGTAGCGAAAACCAAAACTCCGTTGCTTATAAAAGTATGAGTGGTGTGGCTATGATACAAAATAAGGGCATTATTGGCACGATTGCTAGTATTCCAAAATCACTGTTTAGTTTTGGTAATTTGAACGCAAAAGCCGCAAGCCAAGAAACCCCAGCTTGTACCGATGAAGACATTGTAGCTAACAATATTCAAACCGATGGTTTTTGTAACCCAATTATGGGCAACACAGATGATGAGCTCGATAAAATAGACCCGATAGAAAACATGATTTGGATGCAAGATAACGGCTATGTTGACGGTGACGGTAAGCCACTTGGCGTTTTTGCCGACTATACAAAGTTTTGTTTTAACGACGAAGATGGTACCCAAGGCGATAAAGTCAGTGTTTTATTTAGCGAAGGTGACTACGTAAGTGAATTCACATCAGAATGTTTCGACGCTGGTACCACAACTGGGTATGTTGCAAATCCGGCCAATAGCAACACAAGTACGGTAAGTTTCTTTAGCAAATTATTCTCCCAAAAAGCAACAGCGGCCAGCAATACTCCAACGGTGCGGATTGGTCTTCATGAACGCTTCCGCGCTTTTAGACTTGATACAGGTATTATAGAATGCACTAATGACTTCCTAGATAACGGTTATTGCAACGACCAGGTGGGAGGTTCAGATAGCAGTTCTGATGGCTCAACTACGTCTCCAACGGCTAGTCGGTTTGGCCCTTTTATATTTCCGCTACAAGTTAATAAAGATACCATAACAAGCAATAAGCCTGCTTGGTGCTACAAGACTCAAGACGTTACTTGTCATGGTACCGAAAGTTACGGCTATTATGCTTCGGATATCTTTGTAAAAGCCGGTGTCCCAGTCGTCTCTGCCACTGATGGAGTTGTTGTAAACGTAAAGCCTAGTTCACCAAATAAAGCCGGTAGCGCAACAGAAGCGCTCATAACTATTAAAGCGAATGACTGCGACGATACTGGTACCAAGCTCACTTGTATTGGCAAGGGAACTGTATTTTGGTATGGTCATTTGCAGCCTAACAGTCAAAAAGTAAAAGAAGGTGATAAAGTAACGTCGGGACAAATCATTGCTACGTCTGGTGGTGCTGCGCAGGGTGACGGTATTGCACACCTCCACATAGATGCGACCGACCGTAAAAACGACTTCCGTGGAGCATGTGCCCGCGAAACACCTGATTTATGCAAGGCTCTCGGGTTCATAAACATACAGCCCGAACTATATGCTGCATTTAATAATATCGGTACAGCAGCGGGAGTACCCGCAACTCAAGGCTGGGTGTGGCCACTTAATGGAACAATCACTATAAACTCTTGCTTTGCCCAGCCACTGAGCAAGGGGCTACATCCTGGTTTAGATTTACGCGCAAGGACTCCTTTGCCCGTAATAGCAATTGCCGACGGAACCGTGTACGGCAATGTTGGAGGCAACTTTGGTATTATAAAAATCAAGCACAGCGACGCCCTTTACTCAGTCTATGAACATTTAAGTTCAATATCTGTAACGCCGGGGCAATCAGTGAAAAAAGGTGATGTAATCGGCAAAACAGGCTCTGTTGGAGCTACCGCGCCTCACCTCCACTTCGGCATTACAACCGATCCTAACGTCTTTGAATACAGCCAAATGGGTCTTGGAAAAATACTGAATCCACTTACATATGTAAATGGCGGCAAAGATTATATGCAATGTTCAGCACAACCGGCAAAGGCATAACAAATGAATATTTTAATTCCGAATACCTTAAAACAAATACGAACTTGGGTTATATTCTTTTTAGTATTAAATGTATTTTTGGTGGTCTATCTTTTATTTGGATTCAGCACCATTAGCACCAATAAAGATACTGCTACATTTTACATAAATAATAATCGCTTCTCAGATACAAAAGAACTTAAGCTACGCCCGGGAATCTATAGCGTACGAGTCATTACAAAAGATACCGCACCATATCAGAAAAAAATATACTCACTACCGTTCGTACCAGTAACGATCCAACTAGATCCCATAAAACCATTTGACACTTTTGTGAATGCCCGTAATGCACCAAGCGACGCCAAAGACTATACCGTAACTTCTGGTGAGTTTTTAGAAAACGGTAGTTGGTATGTTGGTACTTTTAGAACCACTGATGGTGGCGCATATTACGTAGCGGCGATTCAATATGTGTATGGTGAGTGGCAAATACGAAAGATTATCCCAAGCAACGATACCTTGAGCGACGATATAGCAGTACTTCCAGATTCCATTGCGGCTGCCTATACTAGCGCGGCAGGGAGCATATCTCTTGATTAAGCTACGTAATCTTGGTTGGTTGTTCGTAACGCTTGTAGTGGCCATATCTATTAATGGCACGATTTTTGCTCAGTCTGCAGAACAGGTTCGCGAGTATAAAGCTGGGGTTTATTTCTATAATGATGGAGTCCTTAATAAATGTCCTGGTGATGGAGGCGCAACATATACTGCAGCCGAAATAAAAAATATTCAGGGTAAATACAAGAGCGGGCTCACTTCACCGTATATTTTGGAGCAGTTCATGATTGGTATTCTTAAGCGCATGGCACAAATTAGCGGCAAGCCAGAATCCGATTTCGTAACTCAAGAGCATGTCCTTGCACTTGTTACTTTTGCAATTGGCGAAGGCGGCGACATAGCCAACAGTAGCTTATTCAACCCTATGAACGGCGGTATGAGCCCAAGCTGGATAGGGCAGAGTGGTTCTGTTTGGGGTGGTTCAGGGTCTGACGGGCGCCGAGGCTATGATAGTTTTGATACAGGTGTCGAGTTATATGCTCGCCAGTTCTTTACGGGTAACCAAACCAGAATCGGTGCTGTACTAGGCGACCCGGCATCTACCGCGCAAAATTTTATGTACACTTTAACGTACTACAGTACCTATAAAGGCAACCTCATGTGGGCAACCGCTTCTTTGCCGCCAAATGATAAAAAATACTACCAGAGCCGACTAGCGCTTGTTGAGCAAGTCAGTAAAAATTACCCGGCATATGGCGGTATTGTTATTGGAACTTCTGCACTTGAGCAAAGAGAGGGAATCTACCGAAAAGATTTACTAACATATAAAAGTATGAGCGTATCAAGTAGTGCAACGGGCTCAACCACGCAAGCTGCAGCTGGCTCAACATGCGCAGCAAGCGATGCAACCCAGCCAACGAACGGTGATTTTGTATTCTACAGCCAAAACGACTCTAAGTGGGGAAGTGATACCTATAACGGTTCCGGTGGAAGCGATATCGATAGCGCTGGTTGCGGCCTAACATCGTATTCGATGATCGCGGCAACATTTAAAAAAGATACGGCAATTACTCCAAAGTCACTCGCTAAAGATAGCTTTACTGAAAACGTTTCAATTGCAGGATATCGGGGTGAGACAATGGCAAAATGGGGGTCAACTAAATTCGGCCTGCCGTACGAACGGCTCGCGAACAATAAAGCCGCAATTCGCGATGCACTTAATGCTGGCGCAATGGTTATTAGTGGCGGTGGAGGTGGGCCGTATAGATTTGATAGCCACATCATTGTACTTCGTTCAATTGATTCAAATGATAAGGTTTTAGTAGCAGACCCAGAAGACAATAGTCCAAAAGACCGGTACTATGATTTAAGTGATTTTATTAGTCATGGTCAATATTTTGTGGCGGTAAAAAATGCGAAATAAATACACACCACTCATTATTTTAATAGTTATAAGCTTTGGTCTATTTATATTAATTTCAAATAATAACGCCGATTCGGGAAAGCTTGTATATATACCACCAAACGAGGCTGAATTAATCCTTCAATCGGCAACCGTAAAGAGCCTAAGTGCAGTAACAACAGATATAGAAGAACAGAAACTTATTAATACAGTTGTTGATACTTATTTAAAAAAATATTTCACTAACCCTACTCAAAATCCAGAAGCAAACACAGCAAATAAGCCCGTCGGCAGTACCTCTGACAATGATGTCTACACTTATAAATTTATAGTACAGGCGAATAATGAAAATATAGTTATTACTGTTCAGCACCAACAAAATTTATGGATACAAGTTACCGCAAGTGGCGAAAAAAATCCACTCCAAACCTATCAGCAATACCAATCACTCCTTGCTGGCCCTAGTTTTGAAGGTAACTAAGCGCAATGACGTTTGCTTGCTGAGAAAAATCTTTCACAACGACATCGGCGTCAGTTGTTGTGATGATAGTTTGGTAGTTTTGAAGGTAGCGAGTGAGTGCTTTGCGGCGCGAACCATCCAGTTCACTAAAGACATCATCGAGTAGTAATAGCGGTTTACTACCCCGAGCTTGCTCTAGAAATTGTAACTCTAATAATTTAAGCGCCAATACGAGCGTGCGCGTTTCGCCGCGCGATGCAGTAATGTCGGCTTGTTGGCCGCGAATTTGCACGGTGAAATCTTCACGGTGGGGGCCAGCGCCAGTAAAGCCACGTAGAATATCTTTTTCAATATCTGCTTCTAGCTTCTTTAACATGCTTGTTTCGTAGTTATCGATATTAAGCGGCGTTTGATAGGCGAGCGCACAATCGGTTGGTTTTTGAGCAATCTCGCTATAAATACTTGCTAGTTGCTTGTTTATATCTGTTATAAGTTCGAGTCGACGGCCTACAAGAAGCCCCGCAAGCTGCGATAAGCGTACATTCCAGGCAAATAATTGTTGTTCTAAGCTCGCTGGTTTTGTTTTAAGTAATCGGTTGCGCTGGGCCAACGTCCGCTTATAGGCTGTAAGGTCCTTTTGGTATACAGGATGAAGCTCTGCGAGTATTGTGTCGAAAAACGAGCGACGCAGCTCAGGAGAGCCTGTGAGTAGCCTCATATGCTCGGGTTCGAATACTACTACTGGTATGGTATCTGTATAACTCAAGCGGTGCTTTGTTAAGCCATCAAGTTCGTAGGTTCGTTTTGTGAGCTGCTGATTTTGTTCAATTTTTAGTGTTCTTTTTTTATCACCAGATTCACCATCAATGCGAGCCCATTCAGTACCTTGCTCTATGACATGCGTAAATTGGGCGCGAAACGAAGGTGATCCAGTTATGAGTAGTATCGATTCAAGTAGATTTGTTTTACCACTAGCATTTGGCCCAACTACAATATTAACCCCGGTAGAAAGCTCAATGGCGTATTCGTTATAAGACCTAAATTGACGCAGGCGCAGCGCAGTAAGTGTAAATTGGGACATTTACTGTTTATTGTAATCTATTAGCTTTTAAGAGGCATAACAACGTGTGTGTAATCTGCGGCTTCGCTGCTTTTAATCACACATGGTTCAAGCTTGCCGTTAAAATTAATACTTGTATCTTTGGTACTAAAAGCATTGAGCGCATCGAGTAAATAGCGAGAATTGAGCGTTACATCGCCTTCACCTTCAACCTCAGCAGCTGCACTAGAGGTGTTTTCGCCAAGCTGTGATGCAATTGAGGTAATACTAATATTATTGTCAGCAACATGAATCGTAATGCTTCCGGCACTTTCACGGGCAAACAAACTTGATACCTTAGTGATGTTAATAAATTCATCACGTGCGAGCTTAGCAGTCGTTGTAAAGCTGCCTGGGATTAGTTTGCGATAGTCAGGATAGGTAGCATCGATTAAACGTGTCACAAGCTCTATATCGCCAGCTGTGAATAATGCTTGTTGGCTATCGGCAAACACTTCTACGGTTTCTACTGTATCAGGCAATATACGCAGTAAATCTTGAAGTGAGCTTGCAGGGATGAGCAGAGAGATGTTTTGAGATGTTTTAATAAGCTGCTTTTCGGCTAAACGGTAGCTATCGGTAGCAACTGCATACAAAAAGCCTTCGTGTGTATGTAGATAAACCCCTGTTAAAACAGGTCGAGTCTCATCACCACTGGCAGCAAAAACAACTTGCTGTAAGCCCTTTTTTAAATCTTTTGTAGGGATGCTAAATCGTATTTCGCTATTAATTTCTGGCAAAACAGGGAATTCATCTGCTAATACCCCATTAATTGTCGATTTGTATTGGTCCGTGCTGATGTGAAGTTTATGGTCTTCAAGCTCTAAATCAAGCACTCCACTAGGTAAACTCGAAACATATTCCTGGATTAAACGTGCAGGCACCGTAATAGCGCCCTCGGTTTGTACTTTTGAACCAATACGTTCAGTAATCGCGATTTCAAGGTTAGTAGCAGAAACAGTTAAACGATTTTCTACAGTTCGCAGTAAAACGTTATTTAAAATAGGTAGTTGATTACGGCTACCTGCAGCTACACGAGCAACGTCGTTGAGTGCTTTGGCGAAATTTTCTTGTGTGACTTGGAGCTTCATGGTCGTTCCCTTATTAGTTAGTTATTTAAAGTAGTAGTTATAGTAGGGCCTGTGTATAGTGTGTAAAACTGCGATTTAACAGGTATAAATTGCATACATTTATGTGTATAAGCAGGGTTATAAAGACTTGTATAAAACTGAGTATAACTTTTCAAAAAATCAGCCAAAAAAGTATTTAGTGGGTTATGTGTAAAAGTCGGTAAGTTACACACACTTTTGTACCCAAACTTATGAGCAGCTTCTCCACATATGTATGACATAAATTTATACATATAATCGCTCCTTGATCTCGCGAATATTGTCACGAAGCAGCGCATCATAATGCATTTCTTTCTCGATTTTATCAACAGAATGAATGGCAGTGGTGTGGTCTTTACGGCCAAGCTCGTGGGCAATTTTTGGAAAACTCAAATGCAACTCACTCCTGAGTAGGTACATCGCAATCTGGCGCGGTACTACAATATCTTTATCTCGCTTTGGGCTCAGTATTTCATCAACATTAATCTGAAAATGTTTAGCTGTTTTTTCGACCACTTGGCGGGCAGAAACATGTTTTGGGCGTGAGCGATGTGTACCGAATAGCCCTTGGGTAATTTGTAGATCAGGCTGAATGCCGCGCATTTCACAAAAAGCCAGCAGTTGATTAAGCGCGCCCTCAAGCTCACGAATGTTCGTTTGTACTTGATTGGCTAAAAACTCTACAACGTCAGCCGGCAACACTATGTTATTACCGGCAGCCTTATTTTGTAGAATTGCGCTTCGTGTTTCAAAGTCAGGTGAACCAATATCGACAATCATGCCCCATTCAAAGCGGCTTCGGAGGCGCTCTTCTAGGGTTGGTATCGCTTTTGGCGGCTTATCGCTACTGATAATAATTTGTTTGTTTGCTTGATGTAGGGCGTTAAAAGTATGAAAAAACTCTTCTTGGGTTTTTTCTTTGCCTGCGATAAATTGCATATCATCAACAATTAATACGTCGGCATTACGGTAGTGGCCCGCAAAGTCAGTTACTTTTTTGTAGCGAATTGCATCTAAAAATTCTTGCACAAACTGTTCACTGGTTGCATATACGACGTGCGCCTTAGGGTTATTGGCTACAATACCGTTACCAACTGCTTGTATAAGGTGTGTTTTACCGAGTCCAACACCACCATATACAAAGAGTGGATTGTATTTAGTGCCCGGGTTTACGGCGATTGCTTGGCACGCTGCATAGGCCAGCTCGTTACCCGATCCAACAATAAACGAATCGAACGTATAGCGCTCGTTCAAGCCTTGCCTATATGAGTGCATAACATTAGGCGCGCCACTTGGGGTCACTACGGTGGTTTGAGTTTGTGGGGCAGTAGGTTGGCTCAATATGATTACGTCAGCTTCACTTGTATTTCGTCTGTTGTTCGCAGCAGTTGCTGAATGAATCTTAAATTCAACGACGGTGTTTTCGATACCATTTTTTGTGAGCAGGTTTTCAATAAGTTCACGGTATTTTGATTCGAGCTGTTGTTTGGCAAATATATTAGGCACGCCAACAATAATAAGCTCATCATTACGGCGTAAGATACGAGTGTTCTTAAACCAGGTAACATAGCTCCCGCGCGATACCGTCAGCTCGATTTCGCCTAAGACGGCTTGCCACAACGTATCGTCGCGCATTGCTTGTTACTCCCTCCTTATATATGTGTTGATACTTTTCGTTCGCTCACCACGCGGACGTACTTGCTATTAACTATACAAAACAAACCCAGAGTTTTCCACAGGTTTTTTTACATCACCCGGCTTTTAATCAAAAATCGACCAAACAGCGGTAGGGTTTATACACATTAAAATACTTAATCTGTCAAACAGTGGATAACTAGCCCTCAGGTGTGTATAAAAATGTTGAATATGTCAGAAACCCCTGTGCTTTTTACAACCTATAATGCAATTTAGGACTCAGAATGAGATATTATCGCGCCTCTGTCTTGAAGTTTTCCACCTCTTGAGCTATACTAGCTAGCAATGCCTAAAAGAACATATCAACCAAAGAAGCGACGTCGCTCACGCGAGCACGGCTTCATGAAGCGCATGGCCACCCGAGCAGGTAAGCTCGTACTAAAGCTCCGCCGACTTAAAGGTCGCGTCCGCTTAAGCCACTAAACTTTCGTACTCAGTTCGATCGATTTTCACGCTACAATGTAAGTAACCTAAATAACTAGGATTCTTAGTGCTAACCAAAAAACATAGATTTCAAGGGCCGGCAGGGCTTACAAGGGTATATCAAAAAGGCGTGACTGTGCGCAGCCAGTTTTGTGCTGCTCGTTTTACTCGCGGTAAGCGCACTGAGTTCCGTGTTGCAGTGGTGGTTAGCAAAAAAGTTGCCAAAAGCGCACCAGAGCGCAACCGCATTCGCCGGCGTGTTTATGAAATCGTCCGGCTGCAGGCTTCTGGTTACCTCACAAACGAAGATGTCGTTATAACGATATTTGATAGTCGACTTTCATCTATTGAGCACAGCGAACTCCAAGAAATAATTATTCGGCTTCTTTCGCAAATCAAAGAAAACTAGTTTTAGTTGCTGTAAGGTTGGTTTTTCGCTGTTGTCTAACATCTATAGTCTAAAATCCATCGTCTATTAACCCCTTGTGATACACTAATATCAACTATGTTTAGCTTCATTGGCAACCTATTTAATGCGCTTATTGCTCAGCCGATATTTAATCTGTTAATTCTTATATTGGCATTTTTGCCGTTTCATAACTTTGGTGTCGCTATTATTATCTTTACGATTTTAGTGCGTACGGCTATGTATCCGCTTTTGCGCAAGCAGCTACACAACGCTATAGCGATGAAAAAGCTGCAGCCAGAAATGAAAAAGATAAAAAAAGCGGCCGCTGGCGACAAGCAAAAAGAATCAGCGCTTATGATGGAGCTTTACAAAGAAAAGGGCGTTAACCCATTTAGCTCAATTGGCATAATTATTGTGCAGCTACCAATTCTTATTGCGCTGTACCAAGGCATTACAAAAATTGTTAAAAACCCTGAAGCTATTGTCACCAACACCTATGGCTGGGTACAGAACTTGCCATATCTCGAACAGCTCGCAAAGAACATTAAGTCGTTTGACGAAACACTTGTAGGGTTCGTTAACCTTGCACAGCCAGCACTCGGCCCTAAAGGTTTGTACATACCGGCAATGATACTAGTTATCGGTAGTGTTATTGTGCAGTTCTTCCAAAGCAAACAACTCATGCTCACCAACAAAGAACAGCGTGGTTTGCGACAGATATTTAAAGACAGCGCTGCCGGTAAAGAGGTAGACCAGTCTGAAATCCAAGCAGCCACCAGCCGATTTACACTTATTTTTATCCCGTTCATTATCTTTATTGTATCTGTTAACTTGCCGTCAGCATTATCGTTATACTGGCTTGTAGGTGGCCTTGTGGCGCTTGCGCAACAAACTTATATACTCCGCAAAGATAGCCAAGAAATGATAGCCATAGTCGATAACGAACCGGCAGAAGCCGAAGTAATAGCAGCTCCTAAAAAACCAAAAACCAAAAAAACCTCCGGCA
>JBBRSL010000005.1:0-40980 GCA_038245435.1 Saccharimonadales bacterium (SeqCode) | reverse complement strand
TAGCGCACCATATTGCTGCAGAAGTGTATCTCCAAACAAGAACCTCACTTGGTACGCTCCCCTGCCCGATTCGAGCATAACGACTTCGCGCGTTTGGGCTGGCAATATATAGGCAGCTGAACTACCTGCAAGTTTAACCTGTTCAAACAGGGACGAAAGGGAGCTCATATCATCTGGTCTCAAAAACTGCTCCCCTGCCTTACCGGTAACACCGCTCTGATTCGTAATAACAGGCAGATTAGTTGTGACCTTACTTTGGTTTGCAGCCAATAATAGCCTGCCTCGTTCGCTTACGATTAAATCAGTGCTCCCCTGCTGCTTCATGACTGCTGCTGGCTCATCCATTACAATAGTTACATTTGGCCGCCTTCCAAGCAGTGGCGCCGAAACAGTGACTTCTCGCGCCTCAGGCAGTTGTTCCTTCAGTTTTTTCTCGATATTTTGACGTTGAAGAGTGGGTTTTGCCAGGTTAAGCGGGCTCGCGCTCAGTTCTTTTTGAATAGTTGCTTGATATTCACTCGTTGAGCGATACTTCGTACCTTCGATGGTTAGCGTTGGATCAAAACCCAGTGTTAATGAGTACACCGCCGATATGATTAAAACTGTTGTCGTAACAATACCGAACCAGTGGCCTCTCACGAAAAGAACGTATTGATTACGGCCGGCCGATGTTACCTTTAGTCTATCAATACGCTGTGTTTTGTTGAGTTGCTTATGGCTCGAAGTGTAGTACGAAAATACTTTTTGCTCTTTCGGCGTATTATTGGCCGGGCCAACCGTTGAGTTACGCTGTTGCTGTTTCTTATTCTTTCTTCGAAACAGGGCCATTAGTTCGCGACCTCAGAAATAATGCGCGCAATATTGGCTGCTGCATTCGGCATGCCTAAAGCACCCAGGTTCCTACCGAGTACTTCGCGACGAGCAGCGTCATGTAACAGATATAAAATAGTATCTACAAAATCATAGCTCGGGTCATGGAGCTGTTTTTCACTCACCACAAGTGCCGCATCGTTATCTTCTGCAAGCCGTGCGTTATACGTTTGGTGACCCCCTACAAGATAGGGGTTTGGTACTAAAATGACCGCTTTCTGCTGCAAACCGAGTTCTGCAATACTGGTCGCCCCAGCACGCGCAATAACTACATCTGCAACACCGGTAATATCATGTAAATTTGGCAAGAACGGCCAAGACCATACACGGCGCGAGAGTGATTCGTTGAGCGATCCGTACGCCAATGCGATATCTTCAGCTTGGGGCTTACCTGTTACATGTAAGATATGCAGCTTTGGTAAGCGTTCAAGTAACGCTGGTGCGGCTTCAAGAATGGCTTCATTTACCCGTACTGCACCTAAACTACCCCCAAAGATAGTCAGCACCTGCGCGTCTTTGGGTACCTGCAAATGCGCTTTAAGCGCTACTACAGCGGTTGGAGTTAGAGCTTGATAGTTTTCGCTGGCTGGGACACCTGTTTGCACAACCTTACGTTGATCATACTGCTTATAGTACTGGGCAGGCAGCCCAACACACTGCTTGCGAGCAAAACGCGCCAGAATACGGTTTGTGAGGCCTGGGAGCGCATCGGAATCATGCGTAACCACTGGAATGGCTAATATCGCAGCCGCTAAGCCAACAGGTAGCCCGACATAACCACCTTTTACGAACACAACGTCTGGTCGCCATAATAAAAGAAGCCAAATACTCTGCACAAAGCCACCTACAAATAAAAATAAATCACGAGCATTTTTTAAGATTGTTCGCCAATCTTTTAGATGCGCCCAGATACCAATACCGTGGTAGCGGCGCCATTTACCGGCAAAAATCGTGTAGCTATGGTCAAACCCATCGGCGTCATTAACCAGGCTATTAAGCTTATCGCCTTTTTGCCCAA
Source organism: Saccharimonadales bacterium (SeqCode) (assembly GCA_038245435.1). GTDB lineage: Bacteria > Patescibacteriota > Saccharimonadia > Saccharimonadales > CAIOMD01 > JBBRSL01. The sequence goes on along the minus strand of JBBRSL010000005.1, from coordinate 39,092 downwards.
CGTAGCGAATATGCGCACGCGGATGGCTTTTTTTAAGCTCAGTAGCTACGCTTAGGATTGGAGTAATATGGCCGGCTGACCCGCCGCCGGTCATGAGTACTTTCATACTTACCTGCTCCTTCCGTATTTTTGCCTAAGCTTTTACGCATACTGGTGTACATTGAAATCTGGAATACTAATCCAAGGGCAGCCATAACAAATATCAGGCTGGTACCGCCGTAGCTAATAAATGGCAGCGTAATCCCCTTCAGCGGTAAAAGCCCAAGCATAGCCCCAATGTTAACGGCAGCCTGCACCCCCAGCCAGGCAAAGACACCTGCACACATTAACTTGGTCACCTCATTCGGTGCTCTGGCCATAATGTTGAGTATTCGCAGCAAAAGTGAGCCAATGAGTAATAACAGCGCAACAACCCCTACAAAACCGAACTTCTCGGCATAAATTGCAAAAATTGAGTCATTGGCGGCTTCGGGTAAGTAGCCATATGCCTGTACGCTTCGCCCTACACCTACCCCAAGCACACCACCAGAACCCACGGCAATCAGCGCCTGGCAGGCATGGTAGCCTGCGTCAGCACAATCACGCTCAGGTTGGAAAAAAGTCAAAAGTCTATCGCGCCGATAAGCCGTACTGCTAATTGCTAATATAATCACGGCCAGTGCGATACCACCAAATATAAGTAGTCGCTTCATTGGCAAACCTGCTATGTAGGCCATAATCGCGGTCATCGCCATTAGCACAAATGCCGAACCTAAGTCACGCTGTAAAATCACAATTACAAAACCAAAAGCTGCAAATGTGAGCGCCAATGGTTGTAAGGCTTTAATAGACTGCAGGTTGCCAGAGGTCGCCGCTTTTGCCAAAAATGACGCAAGCAAAACAACGAGTGTGAATTTAACAAACTCAACTGGCTGAAAAGAAAAGGCGCCCAACTGAATCCAGCGACTAGCCATGCCGCCAAATGCAATAGTGGCTAAACAAAGTAAAAACGTAACGACAATAAGCGGTTTTTGCCAACGCGCCCAAAAGCTAAACGGTACCCGTGAGGTAACCCAAAAAGCAAACAACCCAAAGATAATGGCAATAAACTGACGACTGACAAAATAATTGTCACTGACGCCCCCACCCTGTGCGGCTAAGGCCGGGCTAATGGCGTACATAACAACAAGACCAACAGCCAATAAAATACTTGCGATAACTAATAACCCATAATCAGGGCGATGCCTGCGAACCCCAAGCTCGCCGCTGCTACCACTGCTCTGGCGAGCAAAGCGGTTCATTAGATGAAGCCCCCAAGAATGGCGAGAGCAATACTTACGACAGCACAGACATTACCGATAACCCAAAAACGCATGGTAACTTTCGTTTCAGGCCAACCGATAGCTTCAAAATGATGATGAATCGGGCTAATTCGAAATATTTTTTTACCATTCCGTAGTTTTTTCGATATATTTTGGATAATAACCGACCCCGCCTCTGCCACAAATACGAGCCCAATAATTGGTAAAAGCATAAGCGTGTCGGTAATCATAGCGACAACCCCTAGTGCAGTACCGAGCGCAAAACTACCAACGTCGCCCATAAAAAAGCGCGCCGGGAATATGTTAAACCAAACGTATGAAAGTAACGCGCCACACATGGTCAAACAAAAGGCCGCAACACCGTAACGCTGCTGCAAAAATGCAATAAGTGCATACACACCAAAAGCACTTGTCAAAAGGCCGCCTGCAAGGCCATCAAGTCCATCAGACATGTTTACGGCGTTCGCAGTCGCAACGACAACTAGTACAAAAAGTGGCACAATTAGCCACCCAATAGTGACCGCACCGACAACGGGTACGTGGAATGAATCAATACCGTTTTTGGCATAGAACCAAATACCACCAATAGTCGCAACACCCATAATTAGTAATAACTTGAGCTTAGAGCGCAAACCGGCGACTCCCGTACCATCACCGCGAATATTAATGTAATCGTCTACAAGGCCAACGAGCCCCGCCCCACACATAGCTGCTACGACGAGCCAGGTTTGCTCACGACTAAAGTTAAATACAATTGTAACTAGAGCTACGCTGGCTACAACTATTAAGCCCGCCATGGTTGGGATATTGCGACGGTGTTTTGCGGCATGCAATTTTTGAAACTCTGTCGCTGGTTTACCAGATATATCAGTAGTACGAGCCTTCTTCCACCACTTTCCTTTATAGGCCAGTGTCGTATAAATTGGCGCAATAAGCATACTGACGGCGAAACCCAAGAAACCAAGTAAAAAAATCCGCACTAAAGTTTCTGACTGAATGGCAACGGTAATCGTGTTCATACGTGTATTATTGGTACCCTACATTTTTATTTTTGGTATTTTACTGCTGTAATTATACCACATTTTACCGAAGTCAACCTCTGGCTATCGCTTTGGTTGTATCGAAAAATTATCGATAAGCCCGTTGCTAACCCAAGACCAAACGCGTGCCGCTGACGTACTCGCGAAGGCATCAGTCTTCGGCTCATCAAGACGTACGAGCAGTATGTATTTCGGCTTATCTCCGCCGATATAGCCGATATAGACACCGTTATAGACATCACTTTTATAGGCGCCATCAGTACCAGCTGTCTGTGCACTTCCGCTTTTTGCTCCAAGTGTATAACCATCCCGTACCGCTACCCTGTTATTAGTTTCGAGTACTTTTTGCATGAAACCCTTTACGGTATCCGCTGAGTTCGATGAAATCACTTGCGTTCCAGCGGTATCAATATGATTTTGGATGGAACCATTATTATCTGTAGATTTTACAAGATGCGGCTTATGATACACGCCACCATTAGCAATCGCCGCATATGCGGCCGCAATTTGAAGTGGCGTGACCGTCATTCCTTGCCCAAAGGCCATATTTGCATAGCGAACATCCTGTGCATCTCCTTCATCAGGTTTTGCGATATAACCTGGTGTTTCACCCGTTTGTTCAATACCCGTCGTTTTACCAAACTGATAGTGATCGGTTAAATACTTATACCAAAGTTCACGAGCTTGTAGCGTAATCTCACCATCACCAAATTGTCTGAGCACCGTAACTGCGCCGGTATTAAGTGATTTTACAAGAATATCCACAACCGTCATTGTTTGAGCACCATAGTTTAATGCATTCGTAATTTTTCGATCTTGCACCTGCACATACGTATTATCGAAATATGAAAAGTTCGAGTTTATTTTACCCTCATTAAGGCCAGCCGCTATGAGTAACGGCTTGAGCACCGAACCTGGCTCCCATGCCCCGCTAACTGCATTATTCGTAAATAATCGTTGGTCAGCGACTTTATCGTAAGCTCCTGGGTCATAGGTTGGAAAGTTTGCCATTGCTTTTATCGATCCATCATTGACGTCAAGCAACACCGCATTGCCCGATACAGCCCTGGTTGATTCAACACCCTCTTTAAGTTTATCTTCTACTAAGCGCTGCATGCCCAAATCGATGGTCAATGTTATGTCATCTCCGGCTTGCGCCTGCTTTGCGACATTATCGTTATTAATAGCCAGAGGTACCCCATTCACATCGGTGACCGCTTTTTGAATACCGTTCTTACCGGATAACTCTGCGTTTAGGTAGCCTTCAAGCCCATACTGCCCTTGCCCATCAGCATTCACAAACCCAAGTAGTTGCGCTGCCAAAGTACCTTGTGGGTAGGTGCGTACACTAACATCTTTAAAATATACCCCTTTTATCTTAAGATTCTTGAGCCGGTCCCCTTGATCGACTGGTATTTTTTTTGCCAAAATGACATATCGACTATTTGATGAAAGTTTGTTTTGTAGATCTGACTCGCTGCCGCCCAAAATAGCCGTTATTTTTTTTGCTGCATCAGTACTGTCGGTAATATACTTAGGGTCAGCATATACAAGGTCACGCTTTTCATTCAGCACAAGATACGTGGTCTTAGAACCATCTTGTACTTTTATCAATCCGCGCGGGGCTGGAATTTCATACTTTTTTGTATGCTCTGCTAAAGCTTGAGCCGAATAGAAATCATGCCTGATAATTTGCACGTAAAATAGCCGCGATACAAAAATTGCACCAAAAATAAACAAAAAGACTTTGAGTACTTGACCCCTGTCTATTCGATTTTTTTTTACGGGTTTTTGTTGCTGGGAACGATAATTCATAAATGGGCACTTTTAAAAGGTGCTAACGCTTATTAGTATATCACTTTTGGCCGCTAGACGTTAGATGATGGACGTTGGATATAGCTGCAACTACTCTACCGTCTAACGTCCGAAATCTAATGTCTAATTCGAAACAAATGCAGTTGGCTTTGTATCGGATAGTTTTTTAGCCGCTTCACTAGCTTTTACACGGTCAAGACTTTGCAGACGCTCGGATTCAACTTGTAGGCTCGCATATTCTTCTTTAAGTTCAGACTGCTTGGTTGTTAGGCCAGAAACCTGGTATCCCAAAGCATTGGTTTTAGTTACCTGTGTCAGGTACATTAGGCCTAATAAACACATCAAAACAACAAGCACAATAATGTTCGATACTGGGCCAAGGCCAGTCCGGCTTGTGTTCATTGTTACGACGTTGTGATTGCGCTGATACGCACTCGCTCGACTTGAAAGTACAGTTTTTCCGTATGTCATATTTTTTCGCAGTTTTTTGTTTTTTATTTTGGTGCCCTGCACCCCGGTTGCCCGGAGTGCAAAGCTTTTTTGTGTTGGAATAGTTACTCGCAGTTGTTCTAGCCCTTTTTACAGAACGTGTACAACTACTTTGTGAGCAACCGACCGACCAGTGACTTTAATGTGCATCGCTGGTCCTTTCGTTGTTTTTTATTTTTGCGGCGACCCGAAGTTTTGAACTCCGAGATCGCGGATTAAAAGCTATCTCTTGTTCGCTCGGCTCGACCGGGTGTTTTGTGAGCAGCCTTAAGCTAGTATCGTAACGATCACCTGTTACTTCGCTAAAGTAGCGTTTAACAATACGATCTTCTAGTGAATGAAAACTAATGATACCGATTCGCCCACCTGGTTTGAGTAGTGATACCCAAAGCGGTAAACTCTTGGTCAAAAGTTCCAGTTCGCTATTTACGGCTATCCGTAAGGCCTGGAATGTACGAGTGGCTGGGTGTTTAGCCCCCCACTTGCCCGGCGCTGCGCGAGCTATTACCTTGGCAAGTTCGTCTGTGGTAGCATATGGCCTATTTTGGACCATTGCTTGGGCAATTCTCCGCGCTTTTGGCTCTTCGCCATAACTACGGATAATCTTAACTAAGTCCTCTTCTGACCACTCATTGGCGATTTCCGCAGCATCAATCGTTTGGGATTGATCCATTCGCATATCGAGTGGGCCGGATTTGGCAAAGCTAAAACCACGACTCGCTATATCAAGGTGCGGTGACGATACGCCCAAATCAGCTAAAATCATATCAAATTGCTTTCCCTCGCGTACTAACAGTTCCGCAGCTGTGAAAAAATCATTCCGCATGATGTTCACGCCACTGTTAGCAAACTTAGTCTGCAAGTGATCGATAGCCATTTGGTCGCGATCTACTAGTACACTCTCACCATAGTTTTTCGATACATTTAAAACCGCACCTGCGTGTCCGCCATATCCGGCAGTTGCGTCTAGGTACGATTCACCCTTTTGGGGCATAAGGTATTTTAAAACTGGTTTGAGTAATACTGGTTCGTGCATTTTATTTTTGTATTTATTTTTGCAAGATCACCGATTCAGCAGCCAACTTTTTGTTTTTTGGGTTGTTTTTGTTTTTGTGTGGTACTACCTAAACACTGATTTTATTCTTGCGAATTTAAAAAATTTGCTAATGCCAGTTGGTTGGTACCTAAGTTTTGAGAGACTTATGTGTGAGGTGGAGTTTTGGGAGGTGTTTTGTTGAGTAAGGTACAAGGGATTTTAAAGTAGATCCCCGAAGCTACACGTTGACTGCCGAATCGCTGATCTCGAGTCGATTCGGTTTTTTGGTGCTTTTGCTAAATTGTTAAGGTTAGACAGAATTATTTTGCTTGCAAACGCCAGTAAGCGCCTGCTCTCACCGCAACGATTTCTTTGTCTATACCTGCGAACTCGATGTGATGCAGCTCAAGGGTTATTCGCCCCTGTTTTTCATCGAGCGTACTCTCAATCTTACCCGTTCTAAATTGAACGTTTAAGTCGGCTACCCTTTCGTCAAGGATGTGGCCTGTTAGCTCGGGCTCTACTTTTTGGGCCCAAACTTCTTGTGAGTACATATGCAGATACTTGCCAAAGCCGCGGGTGACGACTATACCGTTTTTGAACTCGCTTCGAACTTCTACCGGCAATGTGAGCCGACGCTTGTCGTCAAGCTTTCGTTCGAAGTAGTCTACGGTGGCCATATTTTTGGTTCTGCCTAGTGGTTTTTGTTTTCTATGTGGTGTTACCCACTGCTACCCACTGACAAGAGCATACTACCCACTCGTACCCACTGCAAGTACTTTTTATATAAAACATAAGAGGATTATGAATAGTTATCCACAATTCGTTCGCTTTCTGTACCAAAACACTACCTGTGGTGTGTGTCGTTATTTTAGAGGCGCTATTTTAGCGCAAACTGCTAGTGGCTGTTGTCTATTCGACTCAACAGTTGGTCAAAGTTACAAACGACCCCTGTTGATTCACTTTTTTCAAGGTCACGACGCAAGTGATAAAACTCAACCCACTCTGGTAGGTCTCCGTGTTGATCTTTATCGTCTACAAAAACGCAGCGTTCACGACTATTGAAATTTGTTGCCAAATGCGAGCCTTTCGGGGTCTGCACAATCACTACAGGAATATCAGCAAGCTGCGGGCATAACGAAAGCTTAAACCGCTGGGCAGCCTCATTACCATATGTAAGGATGGTAAGCTTACCACGTTCTTGCAATTTGCCAAGCAAACGTTGTACGTCGCTAAAAATGAAGCTTTGGTGCGTTAGGGCTTTCTTTTTGATTGCAGCGAGCTGTTTTTCGGCTTCGTCGCCAAAAATTGCTGCAAGCTGAGCGGGGATATCATAGTAGTACAAATCACCGTTATATATGTAAAAGGTTTCTTCGGCCTGCGCGAGGACCTCTGCCCTGCTTTTACCGCTACGCACGGCAATCTCTTCGGCCAACCACTCATTAAAGGCTTTTGTATCGAACAACGTTCTATCGAAATCTAAAACGATGTTCATTAGCTAAAGTAAATCTTCATTAACTGCCGGGCTATAACGTCCGAATCGTGGCGGATGAATGCGCGCGTAGCCGAAATTTTATCACCGGCGACTTTTTTGGGTAACTTCTTAGAAATCAAGCTCGTGCCTTTTGCGGTGTAATGCTTGGCACTCAAGATTGGGTGATCATACTCAACGCCAAACTCTTTATCGCGGCTATACTTTTCGAGTAGCGATTCTTCTGGATGTTCGGTGTTATAGAGCACCGTATCAAGTACATTAGCACCAATAAACCGTTCGATTTCGTCGGCAAAATCATGGACCTTAAAGTTATCGGTTTGCCCTGGCTTGGTAACCAAATTACAAACATAGACGATTTTAGCGGTAGTTTTTTGAAGCGCTTCTTTCATACCTTTCACAATTAAGGCTGGCGCGATACTGCCGTACAAGTTACCGGGGGCAATCACGACAATATCGGCGTCAGCAATAGCCTCACTCGCTTCTGGGTTAATAACTGCTGGCGGTGACAGCTCAAGTTCCGGGCGGCCCTCACCAAGGTCAAACTTCATATTGCCAATCTGATATTCACCAATAATTTTCTTACCGCTACGCTTTTTCATAATAAGATGCACGTTATCAAGCGTTACGGGCACTACCCTACCGCGCACGTTAAGCACCTCGTCGGCGACATCAACTGCTTCAGCAAAGCTACCAGTCATTTTTTCGAGTGCCGTTAAAAAGATGTTACCAAAGGCGTGGCCTTCGAACGTACCCTCGCTAAATCGATAGTTAAATAGATCACGTACTCGCGGTGATTCACTCAGTGCAACCAAGCATTGCCGCACATCGCCCGGCGGCAAAGCCCCCAATTCATCGCGCAGCACACCAGTAGAACCGCCATCGTCAGCCATGTTTACGATAGCCGTTAAGTGACTCGTATAATTTTTAAGGCCGTTTAGTAGCGTAAAACTACCCGTTCCACCGCCAATCACCACTACCTTAGCACCCATGTGGCCGGTATTAGAAGTCATATTTCTTTAGCTCCGCTGCCCACCATTTAGCGCTTGGCCGAACAGTACGCTTCATACCATTAGCACGATCAACATGCACGAGGCCAAATTCGGGCCACCAGCCATACGCCCATTCAAAGTTATCTAGTAAGCTCCAGTGCAAGTAACCGGCAACAGGGATATTTTCTTTGCGCGCTTCATCTAAAGCTTCCATGGTTTCGCGCAACCACCACTTGCGATATTTATCTTGCGCATCGGCAACGCCATTTTCGGTAATAAATATCGGCTTACCTGGGTAGTGCTTTGCAATACGCCGCATAAGTGGCAAAATGCCTTTTGGCTCCATGTACCACCCCAAATCACTCACCGGTGTTTGCGGGCTGCGCTTGCGCCACTTGCTGTAATAATCAGTAAAGTAGTAGTTGAACCCAACAAAGTCTTGATAGCGCTTAATGCGATTTAGCCACCACCAGTTCCAACCATAACGCATTATTTTAGTCATAATCTCATCGCTGGGGCTGTCTTGCTCATACGGCTGTATGTCGGCGAGCTGTTGCGCTACGCCAACTTGAACGCGAGGGTGATATTTTTTAATAATTTTATAAGCCCGCTTATGGGTCGCAATTAGGTTGTAATATACCAAAGCAGCCTTGAGCTTACTCTTCTCTTGTGGTGGCCACTCCCCTGTTAAATAGCTAAAACTGGCGTAAACATTAGGCTCGTTTAAGGTAATTACGTAGGTAACATTCGGTAGCAGCTCTTGGGTAATTTTTTTTACAAATTCTTCAAAATATTTAATATTACTGCGTTTTGCAAAACCACCTTTTTCGGCGAACCAAACGGGGACCGTCCAGTGCCAAATATTCAAAAATGGTTCAATTCCTCGTTTATGGAGCTCGGCAATATACTCTCGGTAGTGGTTAATAGCTGCAGCATCAAATTTGCCGAGTTCAGGCTCAACCCGAGACCATTCCACCGTAAAGCGAAAAGCATTAAGCCCAAGCGCTTGCATGATATCAAAATCGCCTTTGTATTTATGAAAATGGTCTACACCCTTGCCGGCAATATAGTTTGCTGGGTCGGTTGCTTGTTTTCCTAACTTCTCAAAATCAGGAATCCAGCCGAGCCTATCTTTGGCCGTTTTAGCTTGTTGAGCGGCAACGCTGAGTTCCCAAACGGACCACTGATTTGTCGTACCACCTTCAACTTGATGGCTCGCTGTACTCGCACCCCAATAAAACGGTTTTTTTGTTGCCATGTGTCCCTACATTATACCTTTTTTAGAACTATCAGGCTTTCGATATGTGGTGTCCGTGGAAAGAAGTTATAGCCACGAGCGTGAGTAATTTTGTAGCCCGCATCTGTCAATAGCGCCACATCGCGCGCCTGTGTACTCGGATTACACGATAAATAGATAATCGTTTGCGGTTTAACTTCGGTCAGTTTTTCACTTACATCGTTATGCAAACCTGCACGAGGCGGGTCAAGAATAACAATTTCATCGCCCGTAATATGTTCTAACGCGCTTTCGGCGGTTGCCGTAATAACTTTGCAGTTACTACGACCTACCATGTTGGCATTTGCCTGTTCTGTCGATTCTTCACTTATTTCAATCATGGTTAATTGTTTATCAGCCCCGACCACACTCAGCCCTATACTGCCAACGCCACTATACATATCAATAATACTTTTTTGGGGAGCTTCGCCGACCGTATGCGCAATCTCTTTAAGCGTAGCCTCGTACACCGGAATATTAACCTGGAAAAACGAACGGGCGCTATAAGCAAAATCACGCCCAAGCAAGGTATCAACTAGATTCTCATCTGTAGCTTGCAAAACTTCTGTCGAAACCGACGCGGGGCTCTTAGGGTTGCTATAGATGATTTCGAAGATTGCATTTGTATGACTGAACTTCGAAAACTCGCCTACAACGTCTGCATCATTAACAAATAGGCTTATACCTACCTTACCACTTGCATCACTTCTGAGAATTACGCTTTTGAGTGGACGAGCTTCGATTTTATTTTCGTTAATATAGGCCACGATGGCTTCGCCGGCTTTGTTTATTGCATCTGATGCCAGGGCGCTACCTGTTACCGCAACTTTTTGGTGCGAACCACGCTTATGGAGCGCTAAACTAACCTGTTCGGTTTCATTAAAAAACCAAAAATTATATTCCATCTTATTTCGATAGCCAAACTGCTTATCATCCTGATAAAAATCTTGCCATGCAACAGCAACGTGTTCTCGTTCAAAGGCCTCAGCAAGTATTAATTGCTTATAAACAGCTTCTTTTTTGTAATTAAGAATCTGCCACGGGCTAGTCGCGGTATAGATTTCGGGTTCTTGGGGCTCAATACGATCAGTAGATTTTGTCAGCACTTCAGTGACAATTCCCTCACACCAATCTTTCTTCTTTTTTGTCACTTCGAAAGTGACATGTTCGCCAGGCAGCGCGCCCCAAACAAAACCTTTGCGGCCATCAGCAAGCTTACCAATACCCTGTCCACCATGAACAAGCTTATCGATAGTAACATCAAGGAAGATTGGTTGTTTCACCGTACCAGTATACCTTGTACCTAAGTAATGATGTAGTTCTAGGATTTTTTACGTATAAAGTTTACTTTGTCAGCTCGTGTAACATGCGGGCTATCAATTAGTGCCAAAATACTCAAAACATCATCAGCGTCGTAACTTGTCATCGTCCTGCCTGCCATGTCGTCAGGGTATTTCACTTGTGTTGCGTGCAATCCTTCATCTGTTTCGAAAAAAATCGGCTCAATCTTTGCATTAGGGAAATATTCGGCAGAAATATCAATACCGTCTTCACTTACAATCGGCCGCCATATATACGAAGCAAGTTCTACCTTTGCTCCTTCGCGAGCTATTAAATATTCACGTTTGCAACCGCCGCTAATACTATCGGGGTTTAGGTATATCTCTTCTACCTGAACCCGTATACATACATGCTCGATATTGTCTTCGCGCCATTTATCGTAATCAAAATGTAAGCCAAGTCTGGTTTCTGAATTATGCTGCTCGCTCGGTAACCAAGCATGTGCCCTGCCCGTTATATAGATACCCTCACCAGAAGAATCTGCTTTTAAGCCTTCAGAACGAGTGTGAAGCACCGTATCGAGCGAATCTTCGATATCGTGCATTTCTTGTAGCGACGGAGGCGCAAATTGTTTTTCAATCGACGCCTCATGGGCTACATATTTTGCATGTATTTCTTTTGCCAAAACAGCCTCTTTTTAAGATATCAGTTTTACTCTTGATAGAAATGTAGCACTTAGCAACCGCACCTGCAACTATTTTGCGAGCTGCATATAATGCGTTTTTTCAATTTGGTCAAATTTTTCGAGCGAGTACCTGAGCGCTGTACGCGGCATGTTTGCCGCATACAAATCTAAGAACTGGCGTAACAGCTGACCGTCTTTTTTACCAATTTCACGTAGACTCCAACCCACAGCTTTTTGTAGCAAATCTTCACGCTCGTAGACCAAAATCTCAGCTAGATTGTACGTGAGCGTTGGGTCACTATATTTCAAGTGCCAAAAGGTACTGATGATACTAACGCGTTTTTGCCATAACCCACCTTTGGCAAGTTCATACAAAGGTTGCGGATCTTTATCAAGTAAGTAGGCTCCTACTATACGTGGGCACGAAACATCAATAATATCCCAATTGTTTATGCCCTTGCCTGTTTGTTTAATATACAAATCATAGAGCTGCTTCTGATATACAGGATTTGCTCGTGGGTATTGTAGCGTCATAGCAACGACAGCCGCCGAGCGAATCTCATGCCACTTACTTTCGAACATCAAATCCAAATCAGCAATGGACAGTTCAATATAATACTTTTTTACGATTGCTCGTGTAGTCGGTACACGTAAACCTAAAAACATATCCCCTTCACCATGCTCGCCGGGCGCGGTTTTAAAAAACCGTTGCAAAAAAATACTCGACTCTGGATTTTGAGCAGTCTTCATTTCGGCAATAAGTTGCTTAGTGACTTTCGACATAGCCTAGGCCGGAGGTAAAGCTGCTACATGAATGCCCGCAAGGCCCAGAACGAGCCCCATGATAAGCAATATCGCAAGTTCATTGCCAATGGTTATAAGCGTGAGTTTTGTTGGTCGTTTTTCAAACACATCATGCACCAATATGCGCATGGCTGTAAATCCAAGCCAAAGCCAAAAAGCAGTTGTTACCGCATCTTGTAAAAAGCTATTTCCAAAAAATTTATGTGTCACAAATATCATATGTGCCAATATATACGCAGTTATTAGCGACGCAGCAAACGTTATGGCCAGGCAACGAGCCATACCCTTTTTCATATACGCAGGCGTAATAGCTGTAAGTTTCATCCATTTTTTACCAAAGACTTTCGGTGCATACCAAATACTACCCACTGCCATACTCGACAGAGCAGCCAAAACAACACCAATGTAATTTACTTCCACCTGCATAAATCACCTTCCCCTTTATTGTATAAAAGTATGCACTTTGGCACTATGAATGTCTACTTATAATCGTTATTACTTTAAGGCTTTTGCAATTCGCTCGGCCCAATCCTGTACTTCAGCCCAATCACGGTAGTCACCATCTTGTGCGCCTACTGCTTTGAGCATAGTTTTTTCTGTTAGGCTTAGCTTCTCTTTTTGGATTTTGCCACCAAAAATATAATGCCCGTAAGGTTTAACTTCCTTCGAAATATCCTTGATTTGCACCGACTTTTCAATAGATGGCTTTAGCGGATCACCAACTGGGCCTGTACTAAATAACCACACTGGTTTGCCGACTAAAAATTCTTTGTTTGAATCGATAAACTTTTTAGCGCTGGAGCGCCAATTGCCCGCATACACTGCGCTGCCAATAATGAACGCACGATAGTTAGCCACGCTAATCGGTTCTTCAATGTTTCGGAGCTCTACGGCTACGCCCTTTCTAAGCAGTACTTGATAAATTCGTTCGGCAATTTCTTTTGTAGAACCATGCTTGCTTGCATAGGCAATAAGTACTTTTGAGCTCTTTTTTGCATCCATCTTTGCTCCTTCTTTTAAAACTAACGTTCATCCCACTGTTGGCGTAGTGTATCGCGAGATAGTTTATGAGGCACTTGTATTACAGCCTCATTCTGAGTAAACACGTGCGTAGCGGAATTGGATGGTTCTGCGAAAACACGTTATTGCGTGCCATACCACGGCAAAAACATCACAATATACTTGCAAGCCGGCCAGTTTTCTTGAGTCTAACCTATGGTTAAACACAATCGAGTCATTAGGGTTAATAGCCGCAGCAACTATTTCCTTCATACCATCTATAGTACTCTTAATACATGCATACGTCATATTTTATAGGTGTTGGGCTGCCCGAGTCTGTTACCCAGGCCATAACGGCCGCACAAAATGAGCTTAATCCAGAGGCTTCGCTCATTGCCCCATTACAACCACATATTACTGTTATTCAATCAGACGCTCTCAGTGCGGTGTCGCCAATATATTTTGGGCCAATCGCAAAAGAAGTTGCAGCTAGATTCTTACCATTCGAAGTTACGTTAAACGACTTTGGCATATTCAATGGCAGTATTCTGTATATAGCCGCCGAAAGCGTTGCATTGAATGCCCTGCAAGCAGCTTTAGTCGCGCGTTTGCCAGAGCATGTTCAAGCAGAATACTTTGTGGGTAAAACATATAGGCCACACGTTACGGTGGCGCAAGTGCGCGGCAAAAAACTAGACCCCCAAATTATGAAAGAATATAAATCTTGTTTAGAACATTTACTCCCGACAACTTTTGAGGTAACCGAGCTCACAAAATATACGCGTGAAGCGCCAAGAAAGTACAACGAAAAAACTATATATTTTTTGCAGAATGTTGATTCCACTGATATGTCTGTGAAGCTAGACCACTAATTTTTGCAGAATGTTATCATGCAACCACTTCGACACATTCTTGCTATTTGCCTTATGAGCAAACTCGATTGTCCAAAGCGCATTTGTTGACCAATAGAGTGCTTTTCGTTCCGCAAGATTATCAGCCTCTAGACCAAATGTAGCCGCAAACTGGCGCATGTCACCGTAACTACCTGGTGCCCAGAAGTCTAAGCGCGAGAAATCACTCATCCAGTCGCCGTAGCCGATTTGAGCCCAATCGATTACAGCTGTAACTTTACCGTTTTCAACTAGCATATTGTCGAACCCGGGGTCTCCATGTAATAAGCGCCTTGTTTCTGACGCATATTTAGGTTGGTTCTAAATTGTTTGAAAAATCTACCAACAAGTACTGTGTCGAGCCCTATGTTTTTTGCGTTCTCTACAAAGTGTTCCCTACCGATTTCTTCAATTCTCAATAAATAATCCCGCAATGACTTAAAGGAAGCATTGCCTGTAGTCACGTCAAGATGGCCAAAACCAGTACTCTCACCTATATCTGCTAAAAATATACTCGCAAGCGCTTCTTGTATTGAGGGGAGGGCGTCTTTTAGTTCAATACTTGATAATGATGAAGCTGTTAAACCCGGAGCTAAATCAGTTATGCAGCAATACGCAGTATCCTCAAAACGTTCTATTGCACGAACTGCTGGAATCGGTAATGAGTAACCGAAATGCCCATAAGCGTAAGCATCTGCTTTGAAATCTTTATCAGTATCTGCAATGCGTATAGCGTATTCGCCCGATTGCACTTCAAATTTAAATGCCTGAGAGATATGGCCCTCAACCAGTGGCTCAACTTTTTTTGGGTCAACACCTTTATAGCCAGCTAAAAAATCAGATACTTCATGCTGGCTAAATTGCGTTTTCATATGTTTGCCATTATAAGCACTGCGCCCGAAAATACCATACTGACTACTAAAATTTTTGCAGCCCAAAGGTTTCCCTTTTTTACAGAGTAACGTGTACCGATGTATGAACCTGCCCCAGAACCTACTGCTAATGAAAGTGCTACATGCCAATTAACAAAGCCAGCAAAGGTTACAACAAATGCCGTAGTAATACTCGAGAAGAACCCGGCATATTTTCTCGCCATGTTGGCCTGTAGTGCGTTCAATCCGCAAAAGTGGCACAGTATGTAGCTGAAGATAAATCCCAGCCCGAGAGTAAAGCCTGCGATTAATTCTGCCCAAAAGAGCCAAAAATATCCTTTATATTTATGCCTTTTTGTCACCTGCTTTTCTGCAACGCCAAATGGCTTAAAGTAGACAACTGGTGCTAGAGCCAAAAGCATGATGCCAATACCTAAGCTATACCACTCTGCGTTCAACCGCGCCAATAAGAATGGCGTGTAGAGGCCCGAAATTATGCTCATAGTTGTAAATACTATAATCACCGACTTATCGGCTATCTTTACATCTTTAAAGCCAGCGAGCGAACCGCTCAAAAATGCCAGGCCAGATATTATTATTGTCCCGTTCGCCACAGTAGGCGGGATACCCAAGCTCAGTAGTAAAGGCGTAATTATATAGTTGCCCCCACCCTGCGCTATCGAGCTTAAAATTGCAACAATGAACGCTGTTAGCGCCAGTGCTGTATATGTTATAAAATCCATAGCAAAAACCCGATGTTTTGCTACAAATTCTAAGTTTTATATTTTTTTACAAGAGAGTTGTCACGTAATTAATGTATATTATACTCTTTTTTAAATAATTGTCAAGTATTAAGGATTAGTCGTGCTATATGTCGTTAACGGGGCCAACGGGCCTTACGTTGCTGACTATATATGTATCATGTTGATAGTTGTACTCAACAAGATGCTGCATCACAAAGAATTCGCCATGCATATTGCGATATTTTAGCTCGCACTTGTTTCTATTTTCGTCTTGCATAACTGGGCCTTTATATACAACAAAATCACTGGTTACGCCTGGCTTAATATTTCTATCAATTTCGATAACTTTGTCGAAGATTCGAATATTATCTACATACACTTCGACAGTTGATTCGTTTTTTATGTGAACAGTCAGCTCCATTTGGCCATCGTTCACTCTACAATCGTTTCGAATAATGCAAACTTTGGGCACAACCCTTTCGCCCACCACTGACTCTGGCTCGGTTGATGATTTTGCTTGCTGATTGTCTGCCACAAACGCTGGCCTACCCTGGAGCAGCCTACCTAAACCGTCTATAAAACCCATTAATTATCTCCCTATCGTCTACGCTAATTCAGATATGTTGATACGAGTCTGTTCGGTAGTGTCGCGGTTACGCACAGTTACCGTGTCGTCTTCGAGCGTGTCAAAATCGATGACTACACAGTATGGGGTACCAATCTCATCTTGGCGACGATAACGCTTGCCAATGTTGCCGTTGTCGTCCCACATAACTGCTCCATACTTTTCTTGTAAGGCTTTGTATACTTCACGCGCTTTAGCTACAAGTTCTGGCTTATTTTTAAGTAGCGGGCTGACACAGTATTTTACAGGTGCTAGATGTTCTGGTAGTTTTAAGTAAATACGCTTTTCGCCGTTTACTTCGTCTTCTGTATAGGCTTCGCTGAGTACAGCCATAAGTGCCCGCTCTACACCAAAGCTTGGCTCTATAACATGTGGCACAAAGCGTTCGGTACTCCCTTTTACGGTGTATTCCATGCTTTTACCAGCATTATTCTTAATATTCATAAGATCAAAATCAGTGCGGTACGCAAGGCCCAAAAGTTCTTCGCGGCCGATTGGAAAATCATATTCAAAGTCTATAGTGCGTTTGCTGTAATGGGCGCGATCGCCATCACCTACTTCTAACTCGTGTACATTTTCGGGTTTTAAGCCAAGAGCTTTTAACCATTCGTGTACAGCAAGGCGCCATTTTTCAAATTCTACTTCCCAATCTTTTGGATTCACAAAATATTCAATCTCCATTTGTTCTAATTCGCGTACGCGAAAAATAAAATCACGCGGACTAATTTCGTTACGGAATGCTTTACCAATTTGCGCCAAACCAAACGGCAAGTCCGGGTACAAAGTATCGACAACATTTTTGTAGTTGGTAAATATACCTTGCGCGGTTTCTGGTCGTAGGTAGCTTACGCTGCTTTCGTCATCTACCGGTCCAACGTTAGTTTTGAACATCATGTTGAATTGACGCGGCTCACTGAAGGTACCTTCTTTGCCACAGTTTGGACACTTGCTGGTGTCTATCTTATCGGCACGGAATCGACCTTTGCATTCACCACACTCGGCTAACGGGTCGGTAAATGTGTCAACGTGGCCACTCGCCTGCCAGACTTTAGGATTCATAATTATTGCAGCGTCTATACCAAACATATCATCGCGACTCTCGACAAACATGTGCCACCATAAATTTGTAATATTGCGTTTTAGAGCAACACCTAGTGGGCCATAATCGTAAAAGCCGGAAATACCACCATATACATCACTACCCGCAAAAATAAACCCGCGTCGCTTAGCTAGGCTTACAATGTCTTCTATTTTTGTTTCTTTGCTCATATGCTAACTAGTATAACTTATGCACGCGTTTCTACGAGTTCTGTTCTAGCTGGGTTTCGCAAAACCTGTATAAAGGCATACGAATATTCTGGTGACAGCGCTTCATAAATTTGGCCTGCAACCCAGGCTGGATTATTAAACTTTTGCCTATCATGCTCTGTCATGCGCCAAAATTCGGTGTTCATACCTGCCGGGCCAGCCACGAGCGTTTTTTTAACACGCGTGTCAAGACTAATAGAATTTGCAAAATGCCCAAGTGCAGCTTTAGTTGCAGTGTAGATTGGTTCTTTAAGTCGTGGCGTCCACTGACTCGTAGACGTTATTGCCACAAAGGTCTCGAGCTTGCCGTGCTGTTGCAAAAGTTCACGAGTAAACCAAATTGGCGCATTAATTCCCACGTCTAGCATGTCTTTAATATCTTGAGTACCAAGTTCGGTAAGCGTGCCCTCTTGGTAAAAACCGGCCGCATATACAAATACGTCAATGTGCGGCAAAGTCCCTACAAAGTTTTCGATATCTTGTTTCAGTTGCGACGATTTACTGAGTGGCAGTTTGCGAAATTCAAGTTGCGTATCTACCGGATCTTTGCGACCAGTAATTATTACGCTATGTTTGTCTTTTGCATATAATTTTGCAAGTTCATACCCGAGCCCTGAGGTTCCGCCAACTATAAGTACATTCATGACTAGAATTATAACCGAGATTCGACAAAACCGTTAAGCATTGGGCATAAATCTGCAGCCAGTTGCTCGCCGCCGGTGATATTTGCAAGCAAGGCCGGTGTGTGTCCTTTCGCGAGCCGTAAAAGTTTAATATGCCCTGCATCAAACATCCCCTGTTGGTTAGTATAAAACCCATCTTTTTGATAATCGTATTCGTACTTTGCGGCAACATCAAATTCACTATCATCTACTAAATGTTCGGTATTAATGCCATGCCCTGTTGCTTCGGCAATCTGTACGTACCACCATAGCTGTACAATCGCGAGTGGTACACGCTCGTTATCGAGCCCTGCAAATAAGTGCTGCGTGAGTGCAAAAAATGTTTCGTCGTTTACCGTTTGAGTTATCTTATTAATTGTCTTTAAGCACGTATAAACCAGTTCGAGTTTTTCAATTGATTTAACAATATTGCCATAGTGTTTTTGCAGACGTGCGCTGGTGAGCGTGTCGATATCGCCCCGCCCTTTTACGATGCCGATTTCACTAATACTAAATGGTTCAATACCACCCGCAAGCTTACTACGTTCACGCCGTACACCCTTGGCCATAACTTGTATTTTGCCAAAGTCTTTGGTGAGTATTGTCACAATGCGATCGGCCTCACCAAAATTTGTACGCTTTAAAACAATACCAATAGTGTGCTCTTGTGGTTTCACGAACTTTTATCCAATGACAAAATTGCACCGATTAGTTGTTTGGCTGATGTTTTAGATTTATAAAAATATCGCACTACGCCAAGGCGTTGCCACGCTGCTTCGCTCACGCCAAAAGCTTCTTTGGGTACACTACTATTAACAATAACCGGTATATCGGCCCAGTCTTCGTAACTGCGAAGTTCATGTAAAAACTCGATGCCACTATGGGCGCCAAGCTGCATTTCAATCATAAGTACGTCGGGCTTTTGCTCGTCGATATGTTGCACCGCGGTTTGGCCATCCCGTGCAAGTTGCGCATCAATCCCTGCGGCCGTAAATTGCTGCATATAGGTTTTTCCCAGAATCTTGTCTGGCTCTACAACTAAAACTCTCATCTGGTATCAATTATGGCAGATAACTTACACTAACTGTAATTGATTGCTCGTCGACACATAAAAACCAACTCCGCTGTGCTTATGGCGACGGATAGTTGTAAGTGAGGTATGGAGTGCCTTACTTAATTCGTCAGACACCAACAGCCCCAAACCACCCGCATACAGTTCGCTTGGTGCAGCCACACGTGCGTTTACACCAATAGTGCGTGCTCGCTCGATACTTTTACCTGTGAAGTTGATGCCTGGCGCAAAGACGCCCATACGCTGCTGACCAGGTTGTGTACCCTGCACACTCAATGTAACGGTACGTTTTTGTTCGGTACTTTGCGCGGTAATTGCACTATACGCAAGGCCGTGCAGTACACCCTTAAGCGCTGCCTCGTGCGCATAAACGGGTTGCAGTCGCTTTGTCGTATCAAGCTCAAGTGTTACATCATAGCTTTTAGCCAATTGCCAAAGTTCTTGCATTACATCTTGCGCAACTGCAGTTGCCGATATGGGTGATAATGGCAAAGCAGCTTGTCGAGTTTCGATAGCGAATAAGGCATAGTCGAGCATGCTCAAAGCGTGCTTACTAATCTTTTCAATCTCGGCTAACTGGGCTCTTTTGGGCGTAAATTTTGTACTCGTGTCGGATAGAGCCTTAATGCGAATAAGATGCGCCTGCAACTCAAACAATAGCGGCGAATAACCGCTCAAATCAATATTTCCACCCTCTAACGTGCCCAAATGTTACCCTCTTTTGGTGTTAAAGTTTACTACCCAAGTATAGCACTGTTTAGGGCTAAAATATTACAAAGCCCACCCAAAATATATGAACACATAATTTTATATATTTTACAAAAGAAGCTAAGGGCTAAACGTAAGATTTTTGAGTACGATATTATCAAGATCTGCAACGTTACTAGGGATTTCTGTCCAAATTTTAAGTGTTTTATCCCGTACCGGAAACATCACCATGCTGCCAGTATACTGAGACGCAATTTTTCCGTCGAAACGCATACCCGTCACACCTTTAACACCTTCTACGTTAATGGGCCTTGCCTTAACTGCGCCAGAATTAACATTACCGTCGTATTGCTTAAGCGATTGGGCATAAGATGTTGATACAACCTGTACACGCAAAGCTATCGGTAAATCGCCTGTGGTCCTTGGTACAAAATTCGGATGGAAAAACCCATTCACTGGTGAAGCGCCCTGACCAGCTTCATCCACATATGAGCCCCACAACTTTGGATAAACAATCTTAACACTGCCAAAATCAGCTGTTGATTGATACGTTTTATACGGCGACTTCTCTTTTTCGGCGAATTCGGCGTTTAACTTCGTTTCTTGAGAATTTTCAGCAACTTTTACAGCTGCTGCAGCTTTTTTATCGCTGTTATTTTTGTAATCTTGCATTTGTGCAAAGGCCCAAAAACCAAAAACAAGCGTAAAGATAAAAAGCACCCCAAGAATTACAGTAACGGGCAACAGTTTATGCCCGCCGTCCTGCTTAGGGGCTGGTGGCAAGTCTTGTGGATATCCGCCGTAACCTGGTGGCGGTACTTGATTTTGTATCGGTGGCATTAGTTCTTATGCTAACAGAATTGGACACTGGATGCTAGATATTAGACACTGCCATAAGCCTCTTAAGGCTCAATTATTTATCTGCAAGGGTTTAGTCTTTAGCTATTATATTCGTACAGATACAGACTCGTATCTGTTTTTACGAGCTTTTGTTGTGGGATTTTAAATGCTAAACTGACAACTTTGACTTTTTTACCACTATATTCTTGGGTAATTTTTTTATGCAATTTTTGCATATATTTATCAAGTAAAAACACGTATATTCCGTCAGATGGTGGCCAACCTGCCTGCCAGAAGTTACCAAAATACACCGTAATTTGCTTGCGATACCGCCAGGTTACAATTTTTGCAACCACAAACATAATCGGGTTTAGCTCGTACCCAACACCATTGAGCCCTTGCCTCGCGGCCGCAAGTAGTACTCGGCCATCTCCACAGCCAAGCTCTAGTAACGTCTGCCCTTTTTGTAAATCAAGTAATGCCAGAGCTTTTGTATGTTGCGCTTTAAGGGTTGGCACATACGGCGCGCCAAATAATAATACAAAACCAAAGGCCAAAATTATACCGGCGCAAATTAAAAGAATCATTATGAGTTCTGGTGAATTTTGGTAGTTATCTTGGCTTTAGCATCACTCAAGTAGGCGTCTATCGCTTTAAGCAGCTCATCGGCGCGGTCGTATTTAACTAAAGCTTGCTCGATATCAACCTCACCCGATTCAAACCAATCGAGTATTTCGCTCAGTTCACTGCGAGCTTCTTTGTAGCTAAAGTTTGTGGATTTCGTCATGATGTTAGCTTACCACGAACCTCTGTTACGCTAACATCCAGAACCCCATCACTCAAATCAATTTGCAATGTATCTTGCGCTGCAGCCTGCCCAACACTTGTAAGTAATTGGCCGTTTTTACGGACCAAAGAGTAGCCTCGTTCGAGAATAGTGCGCGGATTATAAGCACCGAGTAAATGTCGGAACTGTAGAGTTTCGACTACAACAGAATCAAGCATACGCATCGGTGAAGCTTGTACTTGTTGACGTATAAATCGACTATCGGCTACTGCCAGGTCTACAAAACTGCGTGCGCCGCTATTGAGCGCATCGCGGAGTGTTTGTACTTGTTGACGTTCTGCGGATTTATCGGGAGTAAGGAGTTCGGCAGCGTTACTCGGCGTAGATGCTCGCAAATCGGCCGCAAGCTCACTGAGCGATTCATCTATTTCATGCCCTATAGCTACAATCGTCGGCATACGGCTTGCTGCTACCGCTCGTACGACTCGTTCATCGTTAAACGCACCTAAATCATCTGCACTACCACCACCACGCGTCACGACAAGTACGTCAGCCAGACCTGATTGCTCGTTTGCTTTAGTGATTGCGTGCACTAACTGCTCCGGCGCGGCCTCGCCCTGTACTTGCGTATCAAAAACATGCAAAGCCACAAAGGGCCAACGTGCCGAAAGTATTTTTATGAAGTCCGCATAAGCTGCCGATTCAACAGAAGCAACAAGTGCTATCGACTGAGGTAGCTCTGGTAAGCGGCGCTTGCGCGTTTCATCAAATAATCCCTCATCTGTTAACTTCTTTTTTAACAGCAAGAACGCTTTTTTAATTGAACCCTCACCTGCTGGCGTGATAGTTTGCACGGTAACACTAAAGCCAAATTGTGGGTGTAAACGTGGCACACCCGTTATGCGCACCACCATACCATCTTCAAGTGGCCCCGGTAACGCGTAGATACTCGCAAAACATGCAACCTTGCTGTACTCATCTTTTAAATCAAAGTACAGCCACTTGTTTTTACTGACCCGAAAATTACTGAGCTCACCTTCAACTACTGCGCGCCCAAATACGTGCTCGAGCGTCTGGTTGGCGAGCGCCACAAAATCTGTTGGCGTCATTACAAGTTCGTTCATACTTTTGTGTCAGGAACTTTTGCTTCACCCTTTCGCAGTGCGATTTGGTACAAAACAAAACCAATTGGCAAAAAGATAATCATGCAGAAAATGCGGTACACAAGTGTCGCTGATAACGCCAAGGCTTTCGGTACACCCGCACCTGTTAATACACCGGTCATTAGGGCTTCATACACCCCGATACCACCTGGTAAGATAGCAATCAAGCCAGCAAAACTTGCGACGGCATAAGCCAGAATAACCGCACCTGGGTTCACCAGATGACCGAGGGCAATATATGCCAAATACGCAGTCGCTATTTCGGTGATATTTATTAAAAGTGCCCATAAAAACACGCGCTTAAGACTATTTTTATCTTTCAAAACGATAACGTAGTCTTTGTGTAAATCAACAAATAAATGCTCAATGCGATTGATATCAATGCTATTTGCTTTTTTGGTAAACGGCGACAAAATTTTATTGAGTAGTTTTGGCAGAAACGCAGTAAAAGCCTTAATTCGAGATTCGCTACTAACGATAAACACGCCACCGAGCGCGCCAATAATTGTAAGCACCGTAATTGAAACCCCGATGAACAGCGTTAGGCCTCCAACTTGATTACTAAAACTCAAAAGAAACATCCCAAAGAATAAAACGAGCAAGAAACTAATGAAGGTGGCTGCAAAACGCATAGTCTGCGCGAGCGTCGTTCGTGCAACGGGCACTCCATGCGTCCGTAAGCGCAGGCCTAAGTACGAAAACCCTGCTACCCCACCACTCGGGAACACATGATTCACAAAATTAAGCTCTAATACAATTTTGTACATCGAGCTCATCTTGACGGTTTCGCCCATACTCTTTAAATAGTCTTGGTACAAACGCGCGATTGCATAATAGTTGAGTAGTTGCATGGGTATCATCAAAAAGATAATTGACCACTTTGCCCCGCCAATCTGGCGTAAGCCTTCTTGAATTTGATCCCATGAAAAATACAAAAGAACAATAAGAGCAACAATAGTAACAACATTGATAATCGTTCGAACGCGCTTTGACAACATATGCGCCTGATTATACATGAGTTAGAAGATGGACGTTAGGGGTTAGACGATGGAACACTCCGCTGAGCCTTCTAGCATCTCGCGTCCAGCATCCAACATCTATCTCTGTTATACTGTAGCTAATGAATAAAAGTTTAGTTATCCTCGGCCGGCAGCCGGCCATTGGCCTGGCAGAGCTCGAAAGCCTCTACGGCGCCATTGCGGTGCGCCCACTTATTGGTGCAGCAATTGTTGATGTTGACCCAAAATATATTGATTTTAATCGCCTGGGCGGCGCAATGAAGTTAACGCTTGTTTTGCATGAACTCGAAACAGTTGATTGGTTTGTTATTGAAAAGTACCTGCTTAAAATGGTGCCCGAACACTTGCAATACTTACCTGATGGCAAGCTAACACTCGGGCTGAGCACCTATGGCTTATCGGCGACCGTCAATATGCTCACCAAAACTGGCCTCACGCTAAAAAAGATTATAAAAAATACTGGTCGGCCAGTGCGCTTGGTGCCAAATAAAGCGCAGGCTCTTAGCAGTGCCCAAGTGCTCCATAACCAATTATTTGATGAACGAGGCTGGGAATTTGTTTTTGTACGTGATGGCCAAAAAACTATTATCTGCCTGACTACTGCCGAGCAAGATATCGAAGCATATGGCGCCCGCGACCAAGCGCGCCCAAAACGTGATGCCCGCGTTGGCATGTTGCCACCAAAACTCGCTCAAAACATCATTAACTTGGCGCAAGGCCAAGTTATGAAGAACGAAGAACGAATATCGAATAACGATACAGCTGCAAATCAATCTTCACTATCCAATCTTCGACATTCTACTCTGCTCGATCCATTCTGTGGCACGGGAGTCGTGCTGCAAGAAGCGCTCTTGATGGGCTACAACGTTCACGGTACCGATCTTGAGCCTCGTATGATTGATTACAGCATAGCCAACATTGAATGGCTACGAAATAGCTGGCATAAGGCGTCTGGACACGTGCGCATTGAGATTGGCGATGCCCAGACCCATACCTGGCAAAAACCTGTTGATTTGGTGGCAGCCGAGACCTTTTTGGGCGATCCGATTTCGCAAATGCCCGACCCGAAAAAGCTTGCCCGTTTAGTCGACAGTACCGACGGCCTCCATTACAAAATGCTCGCCAACTTGCACAAACAATTAGCACCGGGCACCCGATTATGCTTAGCCGTACCGGCATGGCGCACACAAAAAGGGTTCAAACACCTCCCTACCCTTGACCAACTTGAGAAATTGGGGTATACTCGAATGGTTTTTGAGCACGCTAAAAACGACGACCTAATCTACGCTCGCGAAGATCAAATGGTTGCTCGCGAGCTCGTCGTATTAGTAACAAAGTAAGAAGGTCAACCTATGTCACATGTGAAAGCTGGTGGAACCAGTAAAAATAACCGCGATAGTCAAGGTCAACGCTTAGGTGTTAAGCGATTTGGTGGTCAAAGCGTTCGCAACGGCGAAGTTTTAATTCGCCAAGTTGGTGAAACCAAAGTTGCTGGCGAAGGTACCTACATGAGCCGTAACTTCACCATCCATGCTGCGAAAGATGGCGTTGTAAGCTTTATGGAACGTCGCGTACGTCGCTACACTGGTAAAACAGTTAAGCGCGTTGAAGTCGTCGTTAAATAAATACGATTCTTTTGTATCTAATAATCCCCTCAATTGAGGGGATTATTATTTGAACTTAGTTTAGCCTGTTAACGAGTTAACTGTTGCAAAGTGACCAAAGCCGGTTCGTACAACGCTAGCTGTGGCTTTTCGTTATTTTGCATATCAACTGATGATTGTGACTGCAACGCAATACGTGCATTTTCTAATGTTTGAGTTTTCTTCGATTGAGGATCTACGCTGCGATATTCCGCAATCATATTTGATAGGTTCGACAATCCCATACCAAGAAGATGAAGGTCGCCATGATTAATAAAATCGCCCATTTGGTAAGAAAGCATACTTATCTGAAGCTCAATCGCCTTAACGCGCTCCTCATCTACTTTTTCTGGCTCAGCAACCTCTAAAGTGGCCACCGTAGGTGCTTCTGTTGGTTCAACATCAGAAACTTCAACTGTTTTACTAAGGGCGATGTTGCCAAATTCGTGGCCAAAATGATGTGCTATTTCTGACCAAACAGCTGCTTCGCGATCAGATTCTTGCCCTGCGGCACGTTCCATGTTCTTTAAACTAATTCGAGTACCGAAATCAGCAACACTCGTATCCATGAGTCGTGGTGTACCACCATCAACACTGACTGAAACGTCACCGCTTTCAAGGGTAATGCCCTTTTCTGTCAAGAATGCTTTGTCGGCATCCGACATTTCATCGCCGACTTCCATATCTGCAATTCGAGAATATTCTGCTTCAGTTAAGTTAATTGGAGCCGCTGGCTCTTGTTCGTTTGATGTTACTGGTGCTTGGTTTGCGTTCATGATGTTTTTTTGTTTTCGTTTTTTATTTTTTAAACTTACAACCATATTAGCATAAGCTTTGCTATTTGTCAATAATACTTTGTTGTAAGTAGCTCTATTTGAAGCGCAGCCTACTCTGCAAAAGAGTCGAGTATTTCGACATTTTCGGTGTAGCACTTGTCAAACTTCGGCACACTGGTAAGAGTTGGGTTCTCAGTGGCCAATATCGATATAAGTGCGTTTGCTACATGCGCCTGCTCAATATAGGCATCTATACAAAGTGCTGCTTTATCAATATTGGTAGGAATTTGCGCACCGCACATGAGAGCTTTTAGTATGGTAGCTGCTGATGGCTCACCTTCCATAAATGTATTTTTTGCAATGCGATTTGGATCCTGTATTTTAGCAATATGCGTTGAAGTGCGCTTAAGCGCATCAAGCAAATCTGCTACGTCTTGCGTTTCGGGTAGTTCGGCGTATTGACCCTCGCCATCCATTGAAACAGATGTCAATAAATACGCGCCTGAAAGCGCATTACAGCTAATCCTAGCTACTGCGAGCGTTGCTTTGTTCTTGACTGCCTGATCAGTGCTACGAAACTTAGGGATTATATCACGCACTAATCCTTCGCTAACTGCATCGGCAACGAGTGCTATTTGCTCTGCAGAAAGCTTTCTTGATTTGAGAATTTCGTGGTGGGCGCTGTATGAGTTTTTCATAATTTCTTGCTAGTACATTAGCATAAGTTTTATGTTTTGTCAATTTACTGGCACATGTGCTCTGGTGTTTGACCCCTAAAAAGGCTACACTACTAGCAATAGTTGAGGGCAAATATGTGCAAAAAGTAAAAAAAATACTTATGGGGCGATACTTTTGGGTGATAGCTGGGTTTGTTTTTATCGCCAGTCGTATTGCCACCTGGGTATTCCCGTTTGATAGCGATCATTGGATATTCTTTTACGTTGGTAAACACTGGGCTCAAGGCCAAACCCTATATATAGATATGTGGGATCATAAGGCGCCACTGATTTTTGGCTATAATGCCCTGCTCTTTAAGATTTTTGGCGACAATATCGCATGGCACCGAATCGTGTTTACCGTAATTGCACTTGTTGCAATGTATGTATTCTATAAAACTGCACAATTACTGTACAAAACGCTCAAAATTAACAATGCTGAGTGGATTGCCCGTTTGAGTACGCTGCTTTTTGCCTTTTTAGCTAACTTGAGTGAGTTTACTAACAGTGGTAACAACAACGAGAACCTCGGTATTTTATGTATATTACTCGTTTTGTGGACGTACTTACTGTATCGTCGAGACCCAGTAAAGTCACAGGGCTACTTAATTGCCAGCGGAGCTTTTGCTGGCATGCTGTTCTTTTTAAAGGGCAACTTTGCCATCTTACTGCTACCAATTCTATTCGACCTGTATGTACTGCATCGTCGCCATTGGGCTAAAATTATCAGCGCCTATGCCCTATTTGCGCTTACGCCACTCTTAATGGCCTTTGCTTGGGCACAATATTTTGTAAGCCAAGGAACGTTCAAAGACTATATTATTGCGAGCTTTAGTTTTAATAGTAAATACATTCGAGCACTCGGATGGGATCTGCATTCTCCAGGGCTTGTGATATTTTTGGGAATTTTATTCTTATTATTCGCGCTATTCGCTCAATTCCTGATTCGCGCTATAAAAGAATTCTGGCAACCCCCTCGTGAGCTGCCATTTTTTGTACCAATAATGGCCGTCAGCGTCATTTTATTTATGCTGTTACTCGGGACATTTTACCCGCACTATTACTTAATGGCTATTCCGTACCTGTGCCTTATTTTTGGAACTACGACGACTGCCACCTTTAAAAAGAAGAAGCTCCCGAAGCTCATGCTGTTGGGTGCCATATTGTTGCTTTTGTATGTTGGGAGTCTTAAGCAATTATACAATTCGTTTAGTGGGAGCGTGCAGGTTGAGGCAAAAAATCAGCAAGCTGCAGCAACCTATGTAGCCGACCATACAAAGCCAAATGAAAAGTTTTTCGCATATGTCTACGGCGCAACGATGTACCAACTTGCTGGCCGCGATTCGGGTTCACGCTTTATTAGTGCCAGCCACCCACTTATCGACTATAAATACGACTTTGGCTACAATTTTAATACCCGATTCATCACCGACATGGAAACTAACGAAACAAAATATGTCGTTATAAGTAGTGACCCGAATGATTTATACCGCAAACATAATCCGGTGCTTATGAATTACTTTAATAAAAACTACGCCTACGAAACAAGCGTTGGCGGGTTTGACATACTTAAAAGGCGCACGCAGTAGTGATTGTAAAATTGTGGGATAGATTTAGGGTGGTTCGCTTTGCTGCGGTTGGGCTCGTAAATACCATTGTCGACTTTATAGTACTTAATGTTCTGGTATTTGGCATTGGGCTCAATAAGTTGCCCGCTAATATGATTTCGGTAAGCGTGGCGATTACAGTGAGCTATTTGCTCAATCACGCTGTCGTCTTTAAGCAAGTTGGTGACGGCAGTGACCACAAACGAAGAATTACCTTATTTGTGTTGATTACGCTCACTGGAGCCTTTGTTATCCAAAACGTGGTCATATACCTGTTTGCGCACGTTATTACGTTCCCAGCAGCCATTGTGCAATCTATTACTGATGCGCTCGGACTCAACCTATCGACCGCCTTTGTAATACTCAATACAGCCAAACTTGCCGCGACAGTATGCACGATGGCTTGGAACTACCTGCTGTACCGCAAATTCGTCTTTGTAAAATAAAAACGGCCCTTTGGGCCGTTTTTTCTAAGATTGACCAATTACAATACCTTACATTCCTAGATGGTGTTTTATTCGCTCAACAACATCGGCAATAACTACTTGTGATTTTACTAAGTATTCATCAACGCCAAGTTCTTCGGCGCGAGCCTTATCGGCATCTTGGCTGAGGGCCGTAAGCATAATAACGCGTACATTAGCAGTGTCTGGCGTGTTACGTAAGATATCGAGCACATCAAAACCACTCACCTTTGGCATCATTGCATCGAGCAAAATGAGGTCTGGGCGAAATTCGATTGCGGCCGCTAAGGCATCTTCGCCATTTGGTACTCGACGGACTTTAAAGCCTTCAGCTTCGAGTCGTGTTAAATAGACACTTGCTAAGCCTTCATCATCTTCAACTAGTAGGATTTTTTTAGTTTCTTGCATATGTTCTAATAGTATTTCATTACCCCATAAAGCACAAGTGCTTCACCGCGCCTATTGCTGTTTGAGGATTTCGAGTGCCTTGTTAAGCTGTGTATCGTTACCCGCTTTAGCATCTGCCTCGGTCAGCTCAACTTTAACATTTGGGTCAATGCCTTCTTTATCAATATTCTTGCCTGCAGGCGTAAACCAACGTGCTACGGTTACTTTAAGTACCGAACCACTACTAAAGGCGCTAAATTCTTGGACGCTCCCTTTGCCGTAAGAAGTTACGCCAACAACAGTGGCGGCTTTGTTATCTTTAAGGGCACCTGCGGTGATTTCACTGGCACTGGCGCTGCCTTCATTAACCAAGACAACTGTTGGAATGCCGTTAAGAATGCCCGACGATTTGGCTTCGAAGCTTTGAATAACCTTACCGTCACGCTTTTCTTGCAGTACTGTTTGACCTTCTTTAAGCCAGGTACTTGAAACATCAACTGCCCCGTTTAGGTAGCCGCCTGGGTTGCCACGCATATCGAGCACAATACCCTTCGTGTTTTTAGCTTTGCAGTCATCAGCAGCTTTTTTGACAAGCCCTGGTGTGTCTTCGGCAAATCGAGTAATGCGGATGTAGCAAATATTGCCATCAAGCATTTTTGTCTCGACACTTGGGATAGTAATTACCTCACGCGTAATTGTTAGTTCTTGTTTTTGATTATCGCGAACAATACCTAATTTAACAGAGGTGCCAGACTCACCGCGAATCCGTTTAACGGCCTCATCAACACTTAAACCAGTAGTATCTTGGCCGTCAATGCTTACCACGATGTCTTTTGACTTTAAGCCTGCCTTTTCGGCCGGAAAACCGGCGATTGGTGAAATAACGACAATATTCGCCCCATCTTTGCCAAGTTCTGCGCCAATACCGCTAAAACTGCCATTTAGCTGTTCGTTAAAAGAAGTAGCTTGTTCTTTATCAAGATAGACCGTGTATGGATCGCCTGCAGCCTCTACGAGGCCCTTTTTAAGCCCTGTAATGAGCTTTTGTTCATCGAGCTTGCCATCAAACTTGTTGCGCAGCGCATCGTAGACTTCTTCGACTGATGTATAGTCGAGATTTTCGGGTAAACCCTTGTTTGCGCTTACTGGCTTATGCGTACCGACATGCCATTTGCCATCGCCAAATTGAAAGCCTGCAAAGAATATGACTGCAAGCAATACAACTGCTATTAGTCCAGCTAAAAAGTAGCGGACTGATTTATTTTTTATAATATTTTTTTCACCTCGAGAAGAATTTTTCATACCAAAATAGTGTACCACGAACCGCACTCATTTAAGCTGAAGAAGTATCTGTTAGAAGTAGATGTACTCGTCCGGCATGGTCGAATAACCTGGCGTAATCAAACGCTGATCGTAAGCACCAGCCGAAACATAGTTATACTCACTAATACGTAACTTTCCGCCATCCATGATTTCCTCTACATAACCAACATGACCATAATAACCATGCCAAACTGCAGCCGCACCAACTCTTGGTTCGCTGCCAGTGCTGATGCCGTTCATGCGAGCGCTCGCTGGCCAATCTGTCGCGTTGCCACCGGCAGAGATTGGGAAACTACTTGGCATTCGACGACCGGTGCTGGCAATCTTCCAGGCAACATATGAGGTACACGAGCGCATACACATACCCCAAGGGTCAAAGCCTGGACAGCTATAAAAACCAGAATCCCACGGCTGTGCATTAGCATAGCCATACGAACCGTCACCACCAGTTAACACCTGTGAACGTGAAATAATTTCGCGGTTAATTGCAAGTTGTTTCTCTTTTAAGTCGCCTGCAATGCTGCGATAACGAGATTCTTCGCCCTGAGTTGCATCGAGTAGTTGCTGTCGTTCGGCTTTGGAAATTTCTAGACTCTTACGAATTTCTTGTTGCTGACTTAATAATTTCTTCTGCTCATCTTGCTGAGTTTGAATCTGTTGTTTAAGCGCAATCACTTTTTCGGCCGAAGTTTGGATGCCTGACTTTAGTCGCTCTAGATAGGTTTGGTCATTAATATACTGGCTAAAGCTATCGCTACCAGCAATAAGCTCAACTGGTGATGCTCCACCCTTTTTGTAGAGAGTCTGCAGACTTGCCTTTAAGAGGCTCTTTTGACGATCAAGCTCAAGTTGCGCTTTTTGAAGTTCGGCGTCAAGTTGTTGCAATTTAACAGTAATAAGTTGAATCTGCGTATCTGCATTTTGAATCTGCAGGTCAAATTCAGCAATCTTACCCTTAAGGCTGTCAGCCTCGGCACCCAGCGCATTGGCTTTTTGTGTATTGTCATTAATTTGAGCTTGCAGCGCATTGGCCTGCGCCTGTAATTCGCTAATACTGGCTGCCTTAGCATCGCCATTATGGAAAAACGCATACGGCGCAATCAAAGAACTGACAACTAAGATGCCCGAAGCGATGACAATGCCAAATTGTTTTGTTTTTGTTTTCATAAACGATGCAGCTCGGTTATTTATCACTGTTAAAATACTACCACTTAATGTGCTTATGGTCAATGGTTGGGGCCTAGGGATTTGTAGATGGGAATTGGGCTAAAACCATAGCTACTAACTACCATTCCCCAACCCCTAGTTTTACCAGTGTTTGAGCTTGAGGTGTTTTTCCATAGCTAACATGCTCGAAATAACACCGACCAGAATGCCCATAAGGAGTGACGCGCCGTACATAGCCGCAATGATGACTGGGCTAGTAAAGAAATCATAGGTTGCTGAAAATTCAGCCTGATTGGCAATTTTTGGGCCGAGTGCAAAGACCCCGGCGAGAACCACACTTGTGGCAATAATACCGGCAATTACCCCATACATGCTGGCTTCAACCAAGAATGGCCCCCTGATATACCCGGGGGTTGCACCAATCAGCTTCATGATGCGAATTTCTTCTGCTCGAGTAAAGATTGCCATACGAATCGTATTAAAGATAATAAGTACTGAGACACCGGCAAATACACCTGCCGCTATGATGCTTGCAAGCGTAATAAAACTTTGGGCCGAGGCTGCCCTGTCGATTGTCTTTTTCGCGTCAGTTTTACCAAGCGTTACGCTCTCAACCGCGTTCTTAAACTGATCCTGTTTTGCAATTTGCCCGACACCGTCGATTTTCGATAAATCGCGCACGCTCACGTCAAACGATGCTGGTAAACTACCCGAACCTACCAGGGCCAAGCCCTCAAGTAACTTTGCATCATTTTGAAAACTCGTAATAAAGGCTTTTTGGGCGTCTTCTTTAGAAGTAAACGTAACGTCAGCAACATATTGATTTGTTACGAGTGCGTTTTTAAGTGCATCGATGTCCTGTTTTTGGGCGTCTTCTTTTAAGTAAATTGATACCTTTAAGTTCTTAGAAAGTTCAGCAATGGCGTTATTTGCCGTAACGTTCAAAATTGTGGCGATGAGCATAATAACAATAGCCACGACCATAACAGCCGTCGCAGCAACCGATAACCACGAATTGCGGAAAAAGTTTTTTATACCCGACTTAAATATTCGGCGAAGGGTAATTAACTTTCTTCTCATAGTTCGTGATATTCCCCGCGAGCTTTATCGCTCACTACTTGTCCATCTCGAATTGTAACGACCCGGCGGCGCAGCTTATTAACGATATCCTGATTGTGCGTTGTCAGCAGTACGGTCGTGCCATACTTGTTAATCTTTTCAAGCACTCTAATAACATCCCAAGCATGCTTTGGATCAAGGTTACCTGTTGGCTCATCAGCAATCAAAATCTTTGGTTGGCGGGCTATGGCGCGCGCAATAGCGACACGTTGGCGCTCACCACCACTGAGTTCACCCGGGAAACTATTTTCTTTGCCTTTGAGCCCCACGATATCGAGTACCCGTGGCACGGTATGGCGAATTTCTTTATTACTCATACCTACGACTTCAAGCGCAAAGGCAACGTTTTCGAATACGGTCTTATTAGGTAATAACTTAAAATCCTGAAACACGACTCCAATTTTGCGCCGTAACATCGGTATTTTTTTATCTTTAAGTGTTTCGTAGTCAATACCACCGACGATGATTTTGCCACTGGTTGGTTTTTCTTCACGCGTGAGTAGTTTTAAAAGCGTTGATTTGCCGGCGCCACTCTGCCCTACAATAATCACAAATTCTTTCGGTTCAACATGCAAAGTAACACGCTTGAGCGCTGTACCTTTGCCGTTATAGTTTTTTGTTACTCTGTCCAGGAGGATCATACTGCTATTGATTATACCAAACTATTGGCCAAGACTCACCGCATACTCAAGATATGCCTGGATAAACGTATTAATACCACCATCAAGCACACTTGCTGCATCGCTCGTTTCGTACTTTGTGCGCGTATCTTTAACCATGGTATATGGATGTAATACGTAGTTGCGAATTTGGTTTCCCCATGCTGCTTGTTCGTTAGGCCCTTTGAGATCTGCAAGCGTTTCTTTGTGTTGTTCGAGCTGTAATTGCGCAAGTTTAGAACGTAAAATTGTGAGTGCAGTTTCTTTGTTCTGTAGTTGTGATCGCTCGTTTTGAATTGCCACCGCAATACCAGTTGGAATGTGCGTTACGCGTACGGCGCTATCTGTTGTATTGACACTTTGACCACCATGACCACCAGCTCGATAGACATCTATTTTTAAATCTTTTTCGTCTATTTGCACTTCGTCAGGTGAATCAATTTTTGGTACAACATCAACTTTTGCAAAGCTTGTTTGTCGCAAACTATCGGCATTAAACGGGCTTAGACGCACAAGTCTATGTACGCCATGCTCACCTTTTAGCTTGGCAAATGCGAAAGATCCGCTCACTTCGAACGTCGCACTTTTAATGCCTGCTTCGTCCCCCATACTTTGATCGATGACTGTTACGCTGAAACCTTTTTGAGATTCAGCATAACGTAAATACATCCGCTGGAGCATCTGCGCCCAATCTTGCGCATCGGTGCCGCCTGCCCCGGCATAAATTGACACAATTGCGTCATGGTCATCAAACTGGCCGCTATATAACAGTTCTGTTTTTAACGTATCAAATTGTTTTGTTAAAGCTATTAATTGACTAACAATTTCTGGCTGCAAGGACGTATCATCGAGTCTCGCAAGCTCGAGCGAATCACCGACCGCGGCATTTAGGTAGCACCACGGTTGTAGCCGACTTTGTAACTTTGATTGTGCCTGCATGTGAGTTTGCGCCTTTTGTTGGTCTTGCCAGAAATCAGGCAAAGCAGATTGTACTTCAAGGTTTGTAAGCTGCGCCTGTAGCGCATTAAAATTAAACTGCAGTAATGCTTTTTGCAGCTGTTCGTTGAGTTTTTCGAGAGCCAAGATTTGTTCTTGCATCTATGGCTAGTATACCTGTTTAGTCAGTTAATATCTTTGCAAGCTTCGTTGCATTAATACCTTTTGTCGACCCAGCAAAGCCAATGCTATAGGTGTCATGCTTAATAATACGCTGCGCTTCTTTAATAATAGCTTCGACCGTGAGAGCATTAATGCGATTTGGAATTTCATAGTAGTCCTCGATTTTGTCATCAAAAACAAACCAAGATGTATAACTATCTATTAACTGTGCCACTGTTTGAGTACCACGCTTAAACGAGCCTAACGCCGAAAGCTTAACCATATCTAGTTCTTCTTGGGTTATATGACCATCAGCAATCGCGTGAAGCTCTTTTGAAAAGAGCTCAAATAACGTTTCGATATTTTCTGGTAAGACTTGGCCACCAATGTAAAATAGCGACTCATCACGTGAACGATAATCTCCGTAGCCAATACCATAAACCAGGCCTTGTTCGCGCGCTTTACCAAAAACTCTCGAATGCATAGAACCAAATAAGAGCGCATTAAGCGCATCGACCGCATCAATCTCTTCAGTTTTCATGAGCAGCCCCAACCCAACTTCGTAACGATAGTAAAGGTTTTCGACATCGCTTTTTTGCTTCACGAGTGGTTCGGTTACAGTTTTTAGTGGTTCGTCTGGTAGTGCAATCCTACCTTTGCCTTTTTTGAGCTCAATTGCTTCAATGCGCGCCAGAATGGCATCACGACTCTTTTGAATATCACCACCAATCATAAATCGTAAATTTGATGCAGTGTGTGTCGCTCTATAATGTGCTACAACATCCTCGAGCGTTATAGTATCGAGCTGCTTCGCACGTTCGGTATATGGCAAATCTGCGAGCCCCATGCGACTCGAAACAGCCAACGACAACTCATGTCCGTGATTATTGCGACGGCTCTTAAGTTCTTCGCGAACATTAGCTTTTTCTGCCTTAAATTCTGACGCTAAGAATAATGGTGCTTCGATACTTAAACAGAGTAAATCTAAAATTCGTTCTGATTCAAAATCTGCGCATTCAGCTACATAGGTCATATGATATGAGCCCGTTGAAGCATTGCTGTAGGCACCGTTTTGCTCGAAAATTTTCGAAAATTCTACTGATGACGCGTAACGCTTATTGGCGCCGAGTACCATGTGCTCCATGATATGAGCAGTATCCCACTTACCTGCTGGAGCTAAATAGTCTCCGGCACGAAAATTAAAATCAAAATTCATCACCGTCGCGTTGGGCACATTAATAAGTAGCCCTTTTGCGCCGTTTTTTAACTCAACCAGTTCAACACTATGCTGCATATACTAACGAATCTCTAGTGTCGACTTTTTTTACGATTTTGACGTTCGCTTTTGCGGCTTTGTTTTTTCTTTTTTCCTGAGGCTACTTTTTTAGTACCTTTTTTTACCTTGAATTCATCATCGTGGCCGCTCACACCAGCGGTGATAACATCCGCGTTATCGACTGAGTTACGTGCGGCACGCGTAAGTGCCGTTTCGTGCATATCGTCATGATTATGGGTGTGTGCAGGTACGGCGTGGAACAGCAATCGAAGTACTTCGCGGCGAAGTGTAATTTGCATCGCTTCGAATATTTCTTGCGAACGACGGCGATACTCAACAAGTGGGTCTCGCTGGCCAACGCTCGTCCAGTGAATACCTTCTCGCATGTGCTCCATGCTTTCAAGGTGCTGCATCCATAGGTCATCAAGAATCTGGAAGTAAATATCACGCTCAATCATACGCATGATTTCGGGAGTAAAGACAAGTTCGCGTGTTTGGTATAGTTCTGTTGCTTCTTGTTGCAAAACTTTAGCAAACTTATCCGACTCTGCGTCGAATAGTCTATCGAGTGTCGGTGCATCGAATGGGAATACCTCAGTGATAAGTTTTTCATAGTTATCATCAGTGCCCGGAAGTGCCGCAAGTGACTTTGATTCTTCTTGCACAAAATCTTTGATGCGATCGTTGATGCTTGCACGCTCAAGCAAAGCTCGACGAGTTTCGTACGTAACTTTACGGTGGCGGTTCATAACGTCGTCATACTTAACGACGTTCTTACGTGCATCAAAGTTAAAGCCTTCAACTTTCTTTTGTGCATTTTCAAGGCTCTTGCTCACAACGCGGTTTTCGAGTGGCATATCTTCGTCGACTTTAAGACGATCCATCAAACTTCTAATTCGATCGCCGCCAAAGATACGCATAAGGTCGTCCTCGGTACTAACATAAAACTGCGTCATACCGGGGTCACCCTGGCGACCAGAACGGCCACGAAGCTGATTATCAATACGTCGTGATTCGTGTCGTTCGCTACCGAGTACGAATAGTCCGCCGAGTTCTTTCATGCCTTCGGCAAGCACAATATCGGTACCACGACCGGCGATGTTAGTCGCAAGTGTAACAGCGCCGCGCTCACCAGCTTTTGCCACAATTGCAGCTTCTTTTTCGTTGTTCTTAGCATTAAGCACTTCGTGTGGAATACCGGCTTTTTTAAGCGCATTACCAAGTTCTTCGTTATTTTCAATCGACACCGTACCAATAAGGACTGGCTGCCCTTTTTCGTGTAGTTCTTTAACGTGCTTTACGATTGCCTTAAACT
The DNA here is from genome assembly GCA_038245435.1 of Saccharimonadales bacterium (SeqCode). Taxonomy (GTDB): domain Bacteria; phylum Patescibacteriota; class Saccharimonadia; order Saccharimonadales; family CAIOMD01; genus JBBRSL01. The sequence continues at coordinate 1,643 of JBBRSL010000005.1, read as the reverse complement.
TATGGTCACGCGTCTTATAGATTCTATCCGGCAAGTCTTTACGCTGTGGCGTACGGTTGGTTGGGATTTCAATAACTTCGAGCTTATATATCTGGTGGAATTCTTCTTGTTCAGTTAGCGCCGTACCAGTCATTCCTGAAAGTTTGTTATACAAACGGAAATAGTTTTGGAAACTAATAGTTGCAAGCGTCATTGATTCTTCTTGAACAGTCACGCTTTCTTTGGCTTCGATTGCCTGGTGCAAGCCTTCGTTATAACGCCGACCAGCAAGGAGACGACCAGTAAATTGGTCAACGATAACTACTTCACCTTCGTTGGTTACGACATAGTCTTTATCACGAATAAACAACGTATGGGCACGGAGTGCTTGCTCGAGGTGGTAAATCGTACGGATGTTTGCTTCTTCGTATAAGTTACTAATACCAAGCAGCTTTTCGACACGAACAACACCCTCGTCAGTTAATATGACGCGCTTGTCTTTTTCATCAACCGTATAATGCACCAGCTTAAGTTGGGCAACGACACGAGCAAATTGACTATAGGCTTGCCCACTGGCAGTACTAGGTGCACTAATAATAAGTGGCGTACGCGCTTCGTCAATCAAGATTGAGTCAACTTCGTCGACGATTGCAAAGTTCAGTTCACGTTGGCGAAGCTGGTCAACTTCGCGAACCATGTTGTCGCGTAAGTAATCGAACCCGAATTCATTATTCGTGCCATAGGTAATATCCGCACGATAGGCCTCTTGTCGAGTGCACGGGCGGAGATTACGAAACCGCTCATCACTGTAAGAATCGTCATTATATTCAGGGTCATAGATATAGGAAGCCTCTGGCATAATAACACCGGTGTTTAAGCCTAAGAAATAATACACACGAGCCATCCAGCCAGCGTCACGACGCGCCAAGTAATCATTAACCGTAACAACATGCACACCCTTGCCAGTTAGCGCATTTAAGTAAACAGGCGCGGTAGCTACGAGTGTTTTACCTTCACCGGTCTTCATTTCGGCAACGCTGCCCTCGTGGAGTGCAATACCGCCAATTAACTGAACATCAAAGTGCCGCTGCCCAAGCTTTCGTCGAGCTGTTTCACGCACGACCGCAAAAGCGTCTGGCAAGATTTTATCGAGCGATTCTTTTTCGAGGCGCTTTTTGAGTATCTCTGTTTGCTCTGCGAGTTTTGCATCACTTAACGCCTCGTATTTTGATTCGAGTTTGTTAACTTCTTTCGCGCGTTTTCGTAAGCGACGAATGGTTCCAGCCTGGTTATCTCCTAAAATCTTTTTCAGGAATTTGCTCATGGAAAAATACGGACCTTTCTACCCAACCCTCTTTTATGTGTGGAGATTCGAAGTTAATTATACCTGACTAGCGCAAAAATGACATTATATCTGGACGTTTTTTTGACATTTCAATAGAACTTCACATAGTTAGTTGTTTAAAGTAGTTAAAAATGCCAAAAATCGAGTTGCGGGCAATTAAGCTTCAGACCGGCCTGGTACTAGCTTAGCGAGAAACTTTCGGACTTTTTTTTCACTCTTAGCTTTTTTAGGTAACGACTTATCTTTATAGCGCTTTAGCTGTACGCGTAGCTTTTGCTCAACAATATCGATTGCTGCATACATGTTAAGGCTCGTCTCT
>JBBRSL010000004.1:0-45832 GCA_038245435.1 Saccharimonadales bacterium (SeqCode) | reverse complement strand
TTAGATTTGTTTTGCACAACCATAAGCGGTGAGCTTTGAATAAATGTATTCATAATTTTAGGTTACTCAATCAGCGAGCCAAAAATCTTTGCTTCCGAGTGAATCATATCCGTCGATACGATAAGTGAGGAATGGAGATTTTGGGCCGATGAGATGCGGCATAAATAATGAAGGTATTTATTCGAAGGTCGCACTTGCGTGAACACATTGAATTATGGTTGAATACTAGTAGAAGCTCTTATATACATATACAAAAAATAAAATGTTTAAAAAATTAATCACGAATTTGCCATTCCAACCCCCGTTACTTGGGCAGGTAGCTTTTTATGTACACCGCCTTCGCCAAGAAACGATTCTTCGTCGTGCTGGTTTTATTTTGATTGCACTAACCATGCTCGTCCAAATGTTTGCCGTATTTTCGCCATCAAAAGCCTCATTAGCAACAAGCTCGGGTGATATCGTGTACGGCGCCACTACCCGTAAAGACGTGCTCGATGCTTATACAAAAAACCGCGACCAACTCGGGCGCCGCGATATACAGGCAATCTTTAACCACTATGGCATTACCGACGTACAAATAAATAAAGCCACGCTGACAACTATTAAAGAAAGTTCATCCAAAGACTACACCAACACCTCTCGCACCACGACTAAGTTCCCCGACACCTTTGTAAAGATACCTGGCGCAAGTGATGGTGGTATATATGAGTTCCCGCTCGAATATTGGCGCCAAGGACAATACCCAAATGGCTACCCAGCACTGAAAGGCACTAGTACTTATGGCTTTACATTTTGGATTCTTCTCAAAGGTTGCGGCAATATTGTGTTCGAAAAAGGCGCTAAAAAACCAGACCTCGAAATCATAAAAACGCGCAGTACCGCAAGTGCCGTAACGCCCGGCGATATTGTGAAGTACCAAATTCAATTCCGTAACAAAGGCCTGGCGATGGCCAATAATGTGGCTATCAGTGATAAATTAGCTCCTGAATTCGAATACGTTAGTTTCAAAAGTACAGTTGATCTTAACCTTACCCGGAGTGGTCAAGTACTGACCTGGCGCATCGCCAATAGTGGCAGTGTTTTACCGCCAACCGACAAATGGTATGCCATTACCCTCACATTAAAAGCAAAAAACATTACGGCACCAAGCCTCAAGGTGTGTAACGCCAGCAGCATCGACGCCAGCAATAGCGCGGCAGCCTCCTCAACAAATTCGGCTTCAGCTCGTTGTGTGGTTATCGACAAACCAACCTGTCCTGGCACCGGCTTACCGATTCCAGCTGGTGGTGTCGCAGCCTGCACCGTGACGTGCCCAGACGGCTCAACACTGCCCTACAATCAAGCTTGCAAGATTCCACAACTCAGCTGTCAAAATCTTAGTATTATTGGCGAACCAGCTTGGAATATTCGCAAGTTTCAAACAACAATTATTTTGCAGCCTGGCGCTGCAGCTAAGCAAGTTGACTACTACATAAACGACAAAAAAGTTGCCAGCCAGCCCGTCGCTGCCGGCGCCACCACGCAAGTCTACAGCTATACCTTCGCCGGGCCAGGCACTTACAAAATACGCGCTGACGTCGTTGCAAAAACAGGCACCGTACAAGCTACTCAAGGCTGCGCTTTAACCGAAGAAATAGACAAGCCCGCAACACCCGTTGCCCGCCTGATTACTGACAAAGTTGTCAGTAATCTCACCCAAAAAATTGGTGACGCGAACAACACTACTGCCAAGCCAAGCGACACACTTCGCTACACAATCTCAATCGAAAATACGGGCGATGCACCGGCAACGTTAGTGCTCGACGGTGAATACGGCGAAAGCATAGCCGATATCCTTGAATACGCTGATTTAGTTGATAGAGGTGACGCGACGTTTAATGCCCAGACCGGCTTCTTATCGTGGGGTCAAACGACCATTAAACCTGGTGAAAAAGTCGAAAAAACTTTCACCGTTAAAATTAAAGACCCTGTGCCTGCAACGCCCGTATCGCTTTCAAACCCATTGTCATACGACTATATTCTGCATAACAAATATGGTCGTGACGTAAACGTAAAGCTCGACAAACCTACCAGCAAAGTTGTCGAACAAGCTGCCACAACCCTACCGAATACTGGCCCAAGCTCATCTATGTTCATCACCGTACTCGTTGTGATGGTTGTCGGTTACTTCTTCTACCGCAGTCGACTTATGACCCATGAACTCGAAATAATTCATCACGAATACAGCACAGGAGGCATGTAATGAGCGAAAAGCTAACCAGCTCGCACGAACATCAACCCGCCCACGAAACAGCCCATAACAATGAGCTTATTAACGATAAGCACGAAGCAGCAAAACGCGCTCGACACGAACATGCCGAAGCGCTTGATGAGATACGTCACAACATTGATACGCAAGCCGTAGAAGCCGAAAAAACACGCGGTGAAACCGTCGAGGACGAACCCACGACCCAACATGTAACCAAAGAACTCAAGACCATTCGTTACAAAGAAACCATGCGCTACGTGCGCCGGCACCTAACCAAGCGTGAGCGAAAATTTAGTAGCATTATCCACGCACCAACCGTCGAAAAAGTCAGTGAAGTTGGCGCTAAAACCATTGCTCGTCCGAGTGGTTTACTTGGCGGTGGCCTTGTAGCGCTTATTGGCAGTATCGGCACACTGTATATTGCAAGACAGTATGGATTCGAAGTTCCAAATAGCTTATTTATGGCGCTCTTTGTTATCGGTTTTGCAGTTGGTGTCGTCGCTGAATTTATCGTCGCTGGCTTTTCAGTTCGCCGCGGAAACCGCTACAAAAAACACTCAGTTCGACGCTAAAAAACTTTTGGAATTGTTTGCCAACTCGCATGGTCATACGGGCTCAACTTTTGTCTTTTTCCACGCCAACCTTGACTACCTAAAAGCGTAACTGCCGACTGTAAACGGAGTGCAGTTTTTTCATTAACAGCATCAATTGCGCGCATCAATGAATCACTTTTATCAAGTGCTGAAATTTCTGCATAAAGTGGTATTTGATAACGGTCCGCCGAACTTAACGCGCTCAAAATGACGCCGGCTTTTTTATAGCGCAAATGCGGTTCAAATATATCGGCAGCCATGGCCTGTACGGCAGTTTCGAGCGCAAAGACATCAGACGTTGGCGCCACCGTACGCTCTGCGTATACGGCCTTACCATAGCGGCCAGCCTCTTCGTCACGATAGCGCACAAAAACGCTTACATGGCCCGCTAAGAGGCTCTGATGGCGTAATTTGCCCGCCAAACTATCCGCAAAGCTCCCAAGCGCACTACGTAGGTCATCAAGCTCTGTTATTGCTTCGCCAAAAGAACGGGTAAAAGCCATGGTTTTTTGGGCATCTTTGGCAGGCACCGGGACCGACGACCAACCCTTAAGCTCTTCAACAAGCTGCCTACCGGTACTATTGAGTAATTTCAAGGCGGGGCTCTGCGGCTCTAAGCAGGCTAAATCCCATGCCGTTCGGATACCCGCAACCTGCAGCTTTGGCGCAAGCCGTCGCCCCACACCCCACACATCCCGTATCGCTAAAGCCTGTAAAGTTGCCTTTGTCGAAGCCGCCTCAATATCGCGTAGGTCAGCAACGTGCGATTCACTTTTTTTGCTGGCGTGGACCGCTACTTTAGCCAATGCTCGGGTATGTGCCACGCCAATCGTTACCAGTATGCCCGTCCAGTCAAAAATAAGTTTTCGTAAATCAGCCGCCCACACTAAAACGTCATCAATCCGCGTATCATCAAAAAATAAAAAAGATTCATCAATCGAATAGACTTCAATGCCGGTATTTGGCACGTTTTTCAACACCGTTTGTAGACGTTTCGCGCAGCCACGATACAGCAAGAAATTAGCCGAAACGACTTCGGCCCCAATAGTTTTGAGCATTTGTTCACACTCATGATACGGCTGCCCCATCATCACACCCGCAGCTTTCACTTCATTCGTTCGCGCAATCACACAACCGTCATTATTCGACAAAACAGCAACTGGAACATTCGCAAGGCGTGGTTGCATAATGCGCTCACACGACGCAAAAAAGTTATCACAATCAATAAGTGCCACTGCCATATACGTATTGTATCCTGCCCTACTATTAGTGCACGCTACGAATCACAAAAGTTACCACACCCCAGATTGTCATTTCATCATTACCGGACATTTCCAGAGCTTCAAAATCAGCATTCGCAGGCGCAAGTTTTGGGGCTCTGCCCTTGCTAGTGAGTAATTTTTTAAGTGTGTAATCACCATTAATTATAGCCACAACAGTATCACCATTCTTAGCTACCAACGACTTATCAATCACCACAATATCACCTTCGTAAATGCCGGCATCGCGCATTGATTGACCACTAACTCGCATAAAAAAAGTTGCTGCTGGGTTGCGCACTAAAAGCGCATTCGTATCGAGCGGCGAACCTTCTAAATCTTCGCCAGGGCTCGGAAATCCAGCTTGTAGAAACCCAGCCAGTAACGTGGGCTTATCGTCACTATCGGTCACGATACTTTAGGCTCATTTGCGGTACTAAAGTTACCTTCTTTATCAATATAAATCGTGTCATCATGTTGCAGTTCACCGTCACTTGGTTTCTTTGGTTCGGGCTTCTTTTCGGGTATGACATCCTGAGCAGCAATTGCACTGTCAGTTGTACCAAGCTTTTGCTTTATTTTCTCAGCAATAGAGCTCGCCTCAGCCGCGTCTAATGAGCTACTCGATATATTGCGTTGATCACTGTCATACGAAACATGTTTAGCGGCAGTATTAATATCAATCGTTGGCTGTGCTTGTTGGGCTCCAGACGGTGTAATTGGTGCTACTGGCGAAGGAGGCAAGTCGACTTTCGTTAGTGTTGGCTTGGCAGATTGTCCAGGTGCTGGTCCGCCTGCCGCTTTACGTTTTGCCAGCCACTCATCTAAGAATGATGAGCCCCCAGCTGCAGCTTTTGGTGGCCCAAATGGGCTACTTCCAGGCGACGTACCAAAGCTTGGTTTTGGCGGTTCTTCGGTCTTTAGGCGGGCTACAATTTCGGCGTCGACTTGGGCCTTTGGTCGGCCAAACTTAGCCGCAGATAATTGCTTTAAGGCGAGTAGGAGCTGCGGGTTACTATGGCCCAGCGCCGGCAAGTCAGCCATGCTAAACGGTTGTGTTGGCACACCGCCAATAAGCATGCTTACAACAGCGTTATAGTTCGGCATTTGTTGCAAGTCATCGATGTCAAAAATTGGCTGAAACTTCTTTACTAAAACTTCGGCATCAGCAGTGCCAACACGGTGCGAAATAATGGTACCAATGTTACCAAACAAGGCATCACGAATCTCGTCACTCAACTGACTAATAAACTGGTTGGCAACGATTAAGTTCAAGCGATATTTTCGAGCCTCGCTCAAAATGGTTGCAAATGAATCTGTCGAAAAGTTTTGAAACTCATCGACATACAAACTAAAGTCACGGCGTTCGTCTTCAGGAATGTTAGACCGACTCATAGCAGCAGCCTGAAACTTCATCACAAAAATCATACCCAAAAGCTTTGAGTTCAATTCACCCGAAAGACCTTTGCTCAAATTCACGAGTAAGATTTTTCGGTTATCCATAATGTCGCGCATATCAAACGAGCTCTTGGTTTGACCAATGATATTTCGCATCATTTCATTTGATAAAAACGCACCGAATTTACTAACAACCCAGCTCGTTACTTCGCCAGCATCATTGCTGCGCTGTGAGTTCGGCCATTCTTTTGTCCAAAAATCGAGCACATTTTGGTCAGTCACATACTTCAGTTTCTGCTTCATAAAGTCGTTATCAATCAGTACTTTTGGAATATCAATAAAGGTACTGCCGCCCGGATCGGACATCAAAAGCAGCGCACAATTTCGAAAAATATGCTCATACCGCGGCCCAATAATTCCCTGGTTTTGCGGGTCATACAACTTAACTAACATGCCAATAACTTCTTGAATAATAAAGTCTTTTTGTTGCGGCGTATCGAACTCAAATAGGTTCAGGCCAAGCGGGTAATCCATGTCCGATGGACAGAAATAAATAACGTCTTCTGTGCGCTCTTTTGGTATCATTCCCAGCAGCTTTTCGGCCGTATCACCATGTGGGTCCACAAATGCAAACCCACGGCCTTCTAGCATGTCCTGAAGTGCCATATTTTCAAGGAAAGTCGACTTACCTGTGCCAGTCTGCCCCACGACATACATGTGACGACGACGATCATTCTCGCTTAAACGAATCGGTTTTTTGGCGCCCCTAAAGACGTTGTAGCCCAGGAGTAAGCCATCATCCAACATGTTGCGCGGTCCATCAACTTGTTTCGATGACTGGCGCGTAAGCCCCGTTGTCGGGATATTACTCGAATCCGGAAAGTGGAATATTGTTGCAAGTTCCGTGGCGTTCAATATATTGGTGTTTTGCTCAGCAGGAAAGAATCGTAGTATATAGGCCGTTACAAAGCTATCAATATCTTTAGCAGGCACAAATTTAAAGCCATTCTTGCCTGGCGCGTCAAACAACGAAAACGTCGCAATTGCGTTTTGCAACAAAGCCTGCGAACGCTGCGATAAATTTGACGATGCAATAACACGCACCAATACTTCATAACCAACTTGCGCCATTTTAGCTTCAATGGCATCTGCAGCTGCTGAATCTGTCGAAGAAACCGGGTCGGGCATCTTTTCTGGGTCTTTGCCACTCTTATCCTCGGGTGGTTTTACAGGTGCCGTAAAAATTTGGCGAATCCACCAAAATGCTAAGTCACCACCTTTTTTCGTTTTCTGGCCTTTACGGCGCTTGCCCGCTTCGATGCCTGCCACTTTTCGCCAACTATCATGTGCTGGTCGTACTAAAATTTGTACACCCACACCGTCCTCTTTATCAAGCGTCGACAAGGCATTCAGTAGTGTCTGCATCGCATCACGCTTGCTATCTTGGTAAGTTGAAATTGGGTAGGCAAATGATTCTTTAAGTACCAGTTCACCACCTATGGTGCCACTAATTTTACCGACTGGGCTAAATATATTATGCTCAGTGACTTCTTCGAGTCGAGCGCTCGGATAGGCACTAACAACAGCTTGTTCAACGAGCGATACAAGCGCTACAGGCACCGCCGTATAAAACGATACAATGCCCCGCTGGGCAACAATTTCAAAGCTTATATGACGCTGCCCATAGAACTTGCTTTTAAAGCCCTTTTTCGTGGTGCTCGCGATAATGTTATACATTACCTGTGCTTTTGATATGTTCTCATCTACGACATCACGTGCATCGCGCCCGTTGTCTTCGACATCGCCACTCGTTGGTGGCAAATGTATAAGTAGCGGGACCATTTTCAGGCCACGTTCGTAATTTTTCGCCTCTCGCATCAATTGACGAGTCTTCCAAAACAGATACAACCCGACACTTAGGCCGAGTACGACGATAACGCCGAGGGTGATAAGAACAGTTGGCGCCATAGCTGTTTATGCCGCTCTGTTATCAGGTAGTGATTTTCCAAACCGTTTTTCGATATATTCTCGCTTCATACCAGTCAACTCTTCTGCTTGTTCACGCGGATTGTCTTTAGTTTTAGCAACAATGCTCTTGGCTTTTTCTACCCATTCTTTTTCGATCACGTCGACATTGGCAGTGGTGCTTGCTGCAGTAGCCGCCTGTTGAGCAGTCGTCGCATCATCTACTTGTGGCACAAGATGCTGTGGAGCTACAAGCGTAGCATCGTCAGCATAAGCTTGTTGTACGGCCGCCCCGGCACTACCAACATGCTGCTTTTCGCCTCGCTCCTGGGGCGGTAACTGGTCTGGCATCGCAATTTGTGGCAGCGTTTCACCAGGGCCGGTTGGTGCTGGCAGTTGCTCAGATGATTTTTGTGTAGGTTGAAACATCTGGTCCATCAGATAGTAGTATACCAAAAGGGCTGCACAAAAGCGTTAGCAAAATTACTATAAATTACTTTTAATTCTAATCGCGTACCAGGCAACCAGCCCAGGCACCGCAATTGCCAATACCACGTCAATTGCCGACACTGTACCCAAGGTCATAAGCGCGCATAATACGGTCGGACTAAACCCCAGCACAATACTTACTAGTATTCGTGAGCGTCGAGGTAATTCGGACAAATACGTCAAACCTATATAAAAAGCCAGTGCAGAAAATATATATACAACGCCAATAATTGGCACAAACTGCACGGGCGATAATGTATACGGATTAATAAACAATAAGCAGCAACAAAGTACTGCGAAACTTGTGAATAAACAAATAAATAATTTTTTCATATCTGGGCTACCTGCTTAGTATAGGCTACAAAATGAAAACCCGCCTCCAACTAGGCGGGTTTCCGAACAACAACGACAATGTTACTTGAATTCCGAGGCGGTAAATCCGCCCGTTAAAATTGAATTTATGGCGCTTACCGACACTCGAAATTTTACTGACCGCTCTCCAATAATGGAGGGCGATATCCGCATCCACAATTACTGCAATTGTTTCGCGTATTTTTAGTAAGGTTTTTGTTTTAACTTACTGCTCAAAATACTAGCAAAGAAAAGCAATTTTGTCAACAATATATATAGCTTTATTTACATCGTTAATCTGTTAAAGTTATAAATATTTCATTGTGACATTCGCAACATGCAATAATTACTGCGATTTAAAATAATTATCAAAATATGTTGTAAATTTTTAGATTTTAGAATATTTACATTGGTCGTTTTAATACCTCATATATGGTGCACTATTAGCAATACTAATAGCTCATTTTAGTTACATTGTATGGTCTATGGTGTCCTATGTTGAGCTCTTAATTAGACTACGGTTATCAGCCTATGTATTAGGCTATAAAACACCTTACTTAGGCCCTTATACACCTACTTTTATTGACGATATTAAGTTTAATGCCCTACCAAATTTGTCAGCATAAAACTATATAAAGCCAATTATGTAATAAAAAGCATTGACAGCGCTTTTGCTTATTATTACTATGGGGTTAGCACTGAATACAAAAAGTGCTCAAAAACAAAAACCTCGACTGTAAACAACGGCTTCTCGCAAGCCGTTGTTTCAAAGAAAAAATCGAGGTTTACCCCAAAAACAGATACTAAAAATAAGAATCCCGATATCTTCCGCAGCTTGATATCGGGTTTTTTTTATTGCCAAAATTATAAAGATAATTATGGCTGCTCATACCAAAAGTATCGTAGATCTTGGTCTCGAAGGTATACCCATTGATATTGAGTGCCACCTCTCGAACGGCCTCCCGACTGTCACTATTGTCGGGCTTGCAGGTAAAGCGCTCGATGAGTCCAAAGAACGGCTCAGAGTAGCTATAGGGAGTAGCGGCGCAAACTTCCCCCGTAAGCGTATTATTATCAACCTAGCGCCAGCTGACCTACCAAAGGACGCGGTCAGCCTAGGCCTCGGCATAGCGGTAGCCATTCTAAAAGCTGACAGCCAAATTACATCAAAGCTCGATGAAAGTATCTTCATAGGAGAACTCGGGCTGGATGGCAACGTGCGGCCTGTTCGCGGCATAATAGGTAAGCTTCTGAGTGCCACTTGTCAGTCAGCGACTGCTATCTATGTACTAAAAGAAAATGAAACCCAAGCTGCCCTGACCGGCCTTCATACAATCTACCCTGTCGCTTCGCTACAAGAGCTCATTAATCACTTGGCGGGCACAGTACCCATACAGCCACTCGAGCCTTCAGATATAACCACCCAAATTTCGGCTTCGAGCAGCATCGATATGTCCGAGATACATCAACAAGATGCCGCAAAGCGGGCGCTTATTATCGCGGCGGCTGGTGGACACAACGTACTCATGAGCGGCCCACCGGGTACAGGCAAATCATAGCATCCCGGAACGTTCAACAAAACCGGCAGGGTAAACAGCTCAATAGTAGCCTGTCAAATAAGCAGCTCAAGCAATTCGCTCAGCCTGATGATGATGCGCTTACCCTACTTAACATCGCGGCCAAGCAGCTTGACCTCTCGGCGCGGAGCTACATGCGCTGCTTAAGACTTGCTCGAACTATCGCCGACCTCGATAATGCCGCCAACATTACTAAGGCGCATATTGCCGAAGCCTTACAATATCGACCAAAAACCATACTTCTTTAGCCAAATATTTGACCGCTGTTATCATCTCTGTTATAGTACATACCTGAAAAAGGAGATGCTACATTAACAAGTTCACCCGCATAAACGGGCAAATCCGGGCAAATTCACTCCGGGTCATTGATGAAGAAGGAAACCAGCTTGGCGTGCTAACTCGCCAAGAAGCACTGGCCGCTGCAGAGCGTGCCGAATTGGACCTTGTAGAAATCTCACCAGAAGCGAATCCACCGGTTGCAAAAATAGTCGATTGGGGCAAGTACAACTATGCGCGGACCAAGCAGCTGCAAAAGAACAAGCGCAGCAGCAAGGCGAGCGAACTAAAACAAATGCGTTTTGGTTTAAAGATTAGCGACAACGATATTGGCGTGAAACTCAAAAAAGTAAGTTCTTTTTTGGATGAAGGTCACAAAGTGAGACTCAGTATTATTTACCGAGGTCGCGAACTTGCTCATAAAGAGCTTGGGTACAAGCTCATGGATAAACTAATCGCCCAGCTCGGTGAACACGTCGTAGCAGATCAACAGCCTCAATTCGCTGGCCGCCAATTGAGTGCAGTAGTAAGGAGTAACAATGCCAAAGTTAAAAAGTCATAGCGGTACTAAAGATCGCGTCCGTATAACTAAAACCGGTAAAACTTTAGTAAAGCGCAGTCACAGCAATCACTTTCTTGAAAAGAAAAGTGAATCACGTAAGCGCACCTACGCTGGCTTCCAAAGCCTCAGCGGTAAGATTAAGCGAAATGTTAAGCGAAAGCTCGGAGTATAGATAATGAGAGTTAAGAGAGGCGTCCCAGGACACCACAAACACCTAAAAATCCGTCAAGCCACTAAGGGGATGAGTCACTCTCGTCGTCGTAGCGTTAAGATGGGTAAGCAAGGTATTGTTAAATCACTACAGTACGCAACCCGCGACCGTAAGAACCGTAAACGAACATTCCGCCAGTTGTGGAATGCTCGCATTAATGCAGCAGCACGATTAAACGGCACAACTTATAGCGTTCTGATTAATGGTCTTAAAAAAGCCAATATCACTATTGATCGCAAGATTCTTAGCGAACTCGCTGTTAATGAGCCAAAAGCTTTTGAAGCAGTCGTAAAAGCAGCTAAATAACTTTAGGCAACTTACTACATAAAAAAGCCTTCGCATGCGAAGGCTTTTTTAGTGCCAGACTACCCGTAAGCCGGGTTCTGTTCTATCTGATCATCTATCTAATCCCGATGTTGCCACCGGGCTCAAGCGGTTAATCGTGCACTCTAGCGGGAAACTAGTCCGATTGCTCGAACACGAGCACACTCCTTGCAGCCAACAGGGTTTACCTTCTCCTTGCCGTCACCGACATGAGCTGTGAGCTCTTACCTCACTCGTTTCACCCTTACCCATGCTCCTCGCAAAAACTCCGAGCGAAGATAGAATATTGAGCCTGGCGATATTCATTATTCAATCTTCTTGCTTCGAGCCTTAGTGAGAAGCACAGGCGGTATCGTTTCTGTGGCACTTTCCCTGAGATTACTCTCGGTTGCCGTTAGCAACTGTCGCACCCTACGCTGCCCGGACTTTCCTCCAAGTTCCCGTTACCGGTTACCTGGCGATCAGTCGATAGTCTAGCGTATCTAGTATAGCAGTTTAGGTGGCCCTATTTTTAGCTTCTTCGCTATCTAAAATAATATTAACCTGCTCATCAGCTAGCTTATTCATCTCGCGTGGCACATGTGCAAATGTCACACTTTCGAAGCTCTCTTTTAAATCCTTAATTGCTTGATGAATCGGCCATAGTTCCCTGTTCTTTATTTTGAATATGCCATTCATTTGGTTGACTACAAGCAAGCTATCCATGTGCCCATGGACCTTACGGGCCCCAAGTTTTTTGGCTGTTTCGAGCCCCAACTTTACAGCCTGATATTCTGCCTGATTGTTAGTCGTAATACCCAGGTATTCTCCACCTTTTTCAACGACAACGTCATCTTTATCGAGCAGCACGAAACCACTCGCCGATGGGCCCGGGTTACCACGCGAACCACCATCAGTGTAAAGTTTTAGTTCCGCAAAAAGTCTTCCATGACTATGCTCTGCGTTTGATTTGGCTTTTAAAATCCCGTCTATTGCGTCTGCGAGCAGGTAATCTTTATCCGTTATGGTGCTGTCCTGCTCATACGTAATAAGCCAAATGTCTACTACACTCCACTCATTTTCCCACCGAGGATGATGCTGTTGTTGCTCAGCTATCTCAGCAACTTTGGTCATAAAATCAAATGCTTCTATAAAATTAATAAAATTAAAACGTTGATAGAGTCCATGTTTCGTTTCTTGCCAGTTTTTATTTGTGCTCATATATTCATTGTAATCTATCTTGATTGGTCGGGGTGACAAGACTTGAACTTGCGACCTCACGGTCACCTTCGGCGACCCCGCAACTTCGTGATTGCAAACAAGTTTGCATCAGAAGATTGCCTTGCAGCATGCCACCAGCATGCCTCACCCCAGCCGTAATAAAAGTCTTTTTGGTCAGGGTGAGAGGACTTGAACCTCCGCTCTCGCGACCCCCAGCCGCGCGCTTTACCAACTAAGCTACACCCTTTTAAACAAAAAAACACCCCGAAGGGTGAGCCATTACCGATATGGATACCTGCTGGTAACCAAGTGGGTTGCCGCATAGCTACTCCACGGAGTAACAGGATATAGGCAGTCCCAACAAACGATAATATTCAGATATCATTGTTCGATAATGGCCACTTTTAGTATACCGTATATTTACTAAAATTAACCTGCAACAAAACGGATAAGTGCACTATTTATACTCTGGAGAGTTGGACTTAACAGTGGGAACAAAACAAGCATAAATATAAGGATTGCACCAAGGCCAAAACGCTCTATCTGTTCCATGAGGCGCTGTAAAGGTTCTGGTGCAAAGGCGTACAGTACACGAGATCCATCAAGTGGCGGGAACGGAATCATGTTAAACACAAAAAAACCGACGTTAATCGCAACAAATAACGACCACCAAAGTTCCCATAATCCTGTCGGATTAGTCGAACCGAGCACAAAGCCGCCAATAACAGCCAGTACAAGGTTACTAAATGGCCCCACAAGCGCCCCGCCAAACTCTTCGTACTTTAGACGGGCAAAGTTAACCGGTACCGGCTTTGCGGCACCAAATGGCGGCAAACCAAGCAGTACCAGCAAGATAGGTAAAAGCACCGTCGCAAATGGATCGATATGATGAATTGGGTTAAGCGAAAGCCGACCATCTTTTTGGGCGGTATCATCACCGAGCAAAAAAGCCACGTACCCGTGTAAAAACTCATGAATCGTAATACTAATCGCCAGAATACTGAGCGAAAACGCAATCAAAATGAGGGTGTTGCCTTGAATCATCATTAACCAGTATAGCAAGCAATGCCTAACCCTTGACGTTTAAGGTGTAAACAGGTACAATACGTTACTGAATCTTCTATAAAGGAATAACAACGTGTATAAATGTGAACTAACTGGCAAAGGCAAGCAATTCGGAAGCAACATCAGCTTCTCGCAGCGTCATACCAAAAAGGTATGGAAGCCTAACCTTCAAATGAAAACCGTTATTGTTGACGGCAAAAAAGTAAAGCTACGTATCAGTACGCAGGCTATTCGTACCCTCAAGAAAAAGGGTCTTCTCGTTTAGAACTTTGCTCTTTTAAAAAGCCCCGAATCACTCGGGGCTTTTTTATTTGGCTTAGCAATATTACTTAGATGTTCGCTCTAAGACAACAACCGTCGTCTTGTCGGTTAAATCGGCTTTTTTAAGCTTGAATACCGATACTGGCTCAATGTCGTTCGCACCAATCTCGTGTAAGAATACACTCAGCTCAGCTTGTGGGACCTCATAGGTCACCTTATCATCTGCATAATGTGTTGGGATAACAATCTTAGGCTCAATATCTTTAACGAGCTTTACTGCAGCTACGGCATCAAGCGTGAAACCATTGCCACCAACTGGCAATATGAGCACATCAACAATACCGATTTGCTCAAGTTGCTCATCGCTCAATTTGCCATCTATATGGCCAAGAATACCAACGCTTAAGTCGCCGCTCTTAATACTAAAGAGCGTTGCAACCTTACCTTCGCTGTCAATGTGTCGCTGCGCAGCTATGCCGCGTACTGAGACTTCTGATATTTCGTACTCACCTGGGCTATCAATAACAAAACGACCAGTACTTTCTTCATGGCCAAGTTCTGAAAAGAATGCAATGTCTTCTTTTTGCGTAACACTCTTTAAGCCATTACGAACAAGATTGTCATCGAACACAAGGCTCGCTTTTTTGTTGGTGATGCGCACACAATTAGCGCCATAAAACTGAATATCCATATCTAGCTCCTCTTACCCTACAATATTATCTTTATCTAGTAATACAACTTTTTTTGCCGTCATAAAGTTTGCATAAAACTTATCATTAACTTGCTGACGATACGTAAACTCATTTGGCGAGAACACGCTATAGCGCAGTTCTTTCTTCTCAGCTCTCTCAAGATCTGCCACAAGATGCTCAAGCTGTGAAGCATTAATATCGCCAACTATCACGATATCAACACCACTAGTTTCATCGCGAGTAAATTGGCCCGTATAAACTGCAAGGCTTATGTTGCCGGCTTTTAGCAGCTCTTGTGCAAATGGGTCCATAACGGTAACAGTCTCAACAATTTCGATAACTTCTGGTGACTCTTCAACATTCTTCGTTTTAGAAGCAGCAGTTTTCTTAGCTTTTAATTTTGCGGCCTTGCCGCCAAACATTGCTGACATAGCATCATACTGTTCAAAGCTTTGATCGACTTCGTAATACAATTTGTTGTTAGTATTGTCTGAAGTAATAATCCCAATACTTAGCAAGTTGGCTAGTTCTCGACGAACTGAATTAATCTGCTCGTCAATTTTACGTGTGATTTCGCGCACATAAAATGAACGATTTGGGTTCTCATAAAATAACTTTAAGAGCTTAACGCGAGTCTTCGATCCAAACAGTTGTTCAATCATACTGTTCATTGTAACAGCTATGCTCTAGCTAGTGCACATTTTTGTTATCGGGGACGCGAAATTGCCACATTAGCAGCTCGTAACTCAAGGCTATCGTCAAGTGCTTCAAGCTCTCTAATTTCCCCTGTTACATCAAGTGTAAGTCGCAATAAATAGTCAGCAAATTGTGGGCTCTTAGCAAGTACTGGACCATGCAGGTATGAACCGAATACATTATTAAAACGAGCACCTTCAGAACTATCCAAACCATCATTACCCTGGCCGACTATGACCTTCCCAAACGGCGAAACGTTAGCGCCCAAACTTGTTCGCCCACTATGATTTTCGTAACCAATAAGCGTCCCTTGGCTTGTTTTGCTAATAACGTTTCCAATAAGCCGTCCTTCACTCGCGCGCGTCATAACGTCCAGTACGCCGATGCCTTCAATGGTCGCAGCATCGGACGTTATAAAAGCCTTGCCCAGCATTTGATACATGCCACAAATCATCAGCATTGGTACGCCGCTATCGGCAAGCTTTTGCAGAATTGGTTGCTTAGTTTTTAAATCGTCAGCAATCGCCTGCTGGCCAGCATCTTGCCCGCCGCCACCAATAACCATGTGAACGTCATCTGGAAACTCATCACCTACACCAACACGCACGACTCGTACCTTGAACCCACGCCATTGTAAGCGTTTTGTAAGTACCAGTATGTTGCCATTATCACCATAAATATTCATTTCTTTTGCATACAAATGCACGATAGTTATTGGCTTGCTCATACTTGTTCTACCTCTGTTATTTTAGCCATGTGCTGACGTAATTCGAGCATTGCCGTATAGGTAGCAAAGATAGTGCCGACCGAACCCGAATCAATGCTCGCCACAAAACCCTGCAAACAACTATTCAAATTTTCGTCGATAGATTTTACAGCGATATCATCATACTTAAGTCGTAGTGCCATATCGGCTGCTCTCACTCCAGATGTCACAATTTGACCATTCTGTAACGAACTAAAATCGACGTCCCAGAGCCACGAAACGTCACGGCCATCAGGGTAGTCATCGTTGATAGCAATCATCGTTGATTTAGTATTTTGGCTTGCAGCGCTCAGCAGCGAATGCCGAAAGCCTCCGGGATTCTTAACGAGCTGGAGCAATACTTTCTTGTCGCCAATTGTGAACAGCTCACCGCGCCCAAAGGCCGGCCTCACTTCGCTCAATCGTATAATAGTATCTGATAAATTACTGTTGAGCGCCTGGCATGTCGCCAGTGCAGCAGCAGCATTCTGAGCATTATGTGCACCCAGACTGGCCAGCTCAACCGTAAACGAGTCATTGTCGATTTTGTAGGTTGCGCTCCCACCAACGTAGTCTTGCAGTTCCACCGTCACCGTAATCTTGCTAGTCTTTTTTACGCCACCATGTAGTTCATCATCTTGTAGAAATGTTTGTCGCAAGCCAGCCGAAACACCAAACGTATAGATGTTTGAGCTCAGGCTCTGCGCAATGTCAGCAATGCGTGCATCGTCAGCATTAAGAACGACAAATTCGCGAGCCGCTTGCGCAACAAGTGTCAGCATTTTTGCTGTTTGATCAATTTCTGCGAACCTATCCATTTGATCACGCATAACATTCAAAACCACGACTCCACGCGGTTTATGGAGCTTCACAAACTTAACAGCGTACGCTTCGTCAAGTTCAAGGACCGCAATATCGTACGGCAAATGACCACCCCAACTCGCGTGCTCAACAATGCTCGCGACAATGCCACGAGTAAAGTTGCTGCCCGTAGGGTTGGTTAAAACCCTATGCTCGCCACGTAGCATATGGCTCAGCATCTTTGTGGTAGTCGTCTTACCATTTGTACCAACAACAATAATCACACCGGCTGGTAGCTCGCTCAGCTTAGCATGAAGAAAGTTTGGGGCAAGTTTTTCAACAATCAAACCCGGCAAGGCCGCACCACGACGCCCAAACAATTTTAGTAATGCAAATGCGGACTTTCCGATCCAAAGAGAAATACTATTCACGGCTACAGTTTACCCCGAAAGCCTATCGCTTAGCCATTGCTTAGCCGGGCGGCTATCCTCGAACCACTGAATGTCTGGGTTGCGTTTGAGCCAAGTCATTTGCCTTTTCGCAAGTCGCATATCACTCATAACTGCCTCTTTTATTGCTTGGTCAATCGGATATCCGTTGTTAACAACAGGTACAAGCGTCTTATAAATTCCGGCTTTATAAGCCTCACATTGCCAGCCATATTTTTTAGCAGACGTCGTTAGCTCTTCTTGCACGCCATGTTTAATCATGGCGTCGATTCGAGATTTAATAATCTTTCGTAGCGCAACCCTATTCGGATTCAGGCCAACAATAAGCGCACCTTTGCGCAGTTTTTCGCGCTCAGTCGGTTTACCTTTTCGCTCAAGTGCCGTTATTAGGTGCAGTTTATTCTGGCTGTTGGTAGGCATTGGAATTTTTTGCTCAGTAATTAAAGCTTGTAGTTCTTCTACACTTTTTGCACCAAGTTCTTTTCGAAGTTCATAGTCAGGTTCTGCAAAGCTAAAATTGTATAGCACCCCATCCATATACAAACCGGTGCCACCAACTAAAATAGGCAGCTTGCCCCTTTTTTGAATATCAGTAATAGCTGCGTTGGCATATGCCTTAAACTGAGCGGCGCTATATGTTTCGCTTGGATCAATAATGTCCAAACCCCAGTGTTTTACTTCAGACTGCTGTTCTTTGCTGGGCTTTGCAGTGCCAATATCCAAACCTTTGTATACCGTCCGCGAATCAACGGCAATAATTTCACCGTTAAATGCCTTAGCAATAGCTATTGCTAAGGATGTTTTACCACTTGCTGTAGGCCCCACGATAGCTACAAGCTCTACTTTTTTGGCCACCATAGGGACTCCTTCATACTTACTTTACTATTTCTCAGTGTTGCACCTTCAGCCTCAAGCATTCGTGCTTGCCCATCTGGGCCATCAGGCCAAAAGCCTCTCGCTATTCCACCGCTCGCGTTAACCACTCGTTGCCATGGTAGCTCACTCGGGCCAAAGTGGGCAATCTGGCCTACCGCCCGCGCAGCACCTGGGTGCCCGCACAAAGCCGCAATCTGTCCATAGCTCATTACTTTACCAGGCGGAATTTGCGCCACCAAGGCATACACCGCATCCCGAAACTGACTATTCATACTAAATCGTCGTGTGCGAAGATCGCGTCTTGGCTTCGTTATGGACTGTTTTCAAGAAGTTATCAATCTTGAGCGTACTTGGTTCTTGTACCGTTAAATCTCCCCGCACGCGTGGGGTTGTCTCACCCGTTTCAACTTCTTTTTCGCCAATAACTATGGTGTACGGTACTTTAGCTTTTTCGGACTCACGGATTTTTTTACCAACAGATTCATTGCTGTTATCAACAACAACGCGTAAGCCAAGTTCGCCTGCTTGGGCGGCAACAGTATCCGCAAAAGCAATTAGCTCTTCTGTTTGGTTGACCGTTATAAGGCGAATCTGCTCAGGTGCCAGCCAAACCGGGAATTTACCGGCAGTATGCTCGATAAGTATGCTCATAAATCGTTCGAGTGACCCAGCAACGGCACAGTGAATCATAACGATGCGCTCTTTTTCGCCATTTTCATTAATACAGTTAAGATCAAAGCCTTCAGGCTGATTAAAGTCGAGCTGGATAGTAGCGACTTGGTGCTCACGGCCAATCGCATCCTTAGCCTTAAAGTCGATCTTTGGTCCATAAAACGCCGCTTCACCAATGCCGCGTTCATAGTCATCGCCTATCTTTTCGTTGATAAGTTCAGCCAGTTGCGCTTGGGTTGATTCCCATGCCTCACTAGACCCCAAGTAACCATCAGGGTTTTCAGGATCACGCATGCTCAAACGAACCGATAATTCCATGTTCTGCGCGCCATAAAAGCGCTCAATAATATCCCAAATTTTAAGCGACTCTTCTTTGACCTGCGAATACCGGCAAAAGACATGGGCATCATCTTGCGTAATCGAACGGACCCTTGTAAGGCCGCCAAGTTCACCCGTTTGCTCATCACGATAAACCATCGTTGTTTCGCGGTAGCGAATCGGTAGCTCACGATAACTTCGAGGCCTTGAATCATAGATTTGGGTATGGTGAGGGCAATTCATCGGCTTCATAGCAAATTCATGTCCGTCGCGAGTAGTCATCCTAAACAGCTCATCTTTAAACTTATTCCAGTGGCCACTTTTTTCGTACAAGTCTTTTTTAGTTATATGCGGAATTGTCACCGCTTGGTAGCCATACTCAGTGCGCATTTCTTGCACGAATTTATCAAGCTCAGTTCGAATAGTGGTTCCCCGAGGAGTCCAGAGCGGTAAGCCCGGGCCTACGAGATCCGAAAAAACAAATAAGTCCATCTCCTGCCCCAGCTTACGGTGGTCTCGCCTTTTGGCTTCTTCGAGCATATGCAAATGAGCATCGAGCTCTTCTTTGGTTGCGAATGCAATACCATGTAGACGCTGCATCTGAGGATTTCCCTCTTTACCGCGCCAATAGGCACCGGCAACGCGCATTAACTTAAAAGCACCTGTTTTACCGGTACTTACTACGTGCGGGCCACGACAGAGGTCAGTAAAGCTATCATTCGTATAAAAACCAACAGTGTCTACTTTACTGCCGTCACTCGGTAATCCAAGTTCTGCCGCATCGATATCTTTTGCGCTGGTTGTACCGGCACGCTTGAGGTCATTCAGCAGTTCTTCTTTGTACGGCTGTTTTGCTTCTCTGGCCCACGTAATTGCCTCATCTACTGGCTTATCTGATTGCTCAAAGGCTGAATCGGCACCAATAATCTTACGCATTTCTTTTTCAATACGCTTAAAATCATCCTCTGATACCTTTTCGTCACCCAAATCAATATCATAGTAAAAACCATGCTCTACCACTGGGCCAACACCAAATTTAGCCTCTGGCCATAAACGCTGCACAGCATCTGCCGTAATATGAGCAAGGCTATGTCGCATCGCGTATAAATCATCTTGCTTTTGGGCCATCTTAGTACCTCTTATTACTTCTTACCACTACTGTAGCAGATTAAACCTTTGCGTGACACTAAAAACGCACGAGAATTGAGATGCTTTTTAGGGCTTTTCTCGACTCTCGTGCGCACAAGCGCTCCATCTATAATAGAGCGCGCCCACCAATGTTACCTTCTGACTTATCTGGTCTCGCAGCTAGAGGCATTATCTCTAACAGACAAGTTCTCCCATGAAGGCGGATGCGGGTGTATATCCTTTGGTAAGCAACTGTTTCGCCCGCTGCTACAAGTTGTAGCTACGAAACACCTTTGCAAAACGACACCTGCACGAACTAGCATACAACGGCTAGCCGTATATTACTAGTACAATCTTATCCACAATTAGGGGTGGTTATACACAGTATCCACAGGTACGCTGAAGGGCTCACCCCTGTTATGTAAAAAATATCTCTACTGAGCAGTAGTATTTGTACTTGAGGGTAGCGCTGCACTTTTCAGCTACAAACATGCTCAGAATAAATTCCTGCGCCTGCTTTTTGCTGTCCTAGAGGATTCGCCCTCGTACACAAAAGAAAATTACTTTTGTGAGCACGACCCCTTGCGGGGCTAAAGGGCGGCCAACTGCCGCTGGCAGTCGTCGTTCGAATCCTCTAGGCAAAGCCAAGAAAAATACCTCTGACCGTCAGAGGTATTTTTCTTGGTGGGTCCTAGAGGATTCGAACCTCTCACCTCCACAACGTCAATGTGGCGCTCTAGCCAAATGAGCTAAGGACCCTAATTTGCCTTAAAACTATAGCAATCACCGAGGTAAAAGACAAGTAGCTTCCACCGGTTAATCACGTATGCGACGGTAATGACCCGTCATACGTTTCTTTGCAATAACCAGTAGTTCCTTAAGGGTATTAAAGTTCGCATGAACGTCAGATTCGCCGGCAAGGCCAAGATGCCCAATCTTTGGGTCATGCCAGTCGTCAATTTGCATTGTGGCGATTTTATAGCCCGCAGAACGTGCGCGCACAAGTATTTCTATATCAAATCCCCACTGCATCGTTTCGAGCGGTTTAAAGAGCTCCTTAGCAGCTTCATCATAAAAACCCTTAAAGCCACACTGCGTATCGGCAATGCCCGGTACGGCCAAAAAACGAATCAAGCCATTAGAAATAACAGAGCGTAGGCGCCGGCTCATTGTGTTATGAATTCTCCCAAGTGGACGTATGCCAATTACAACCTTGGTCCCTGCCTCAAGCTTCTTAAACATTTCAACAATGTGCTTCGGTGGTGTCGCCATATCGGCGTCAGTAAACAATACATAATCGCCCTGCGCCGCAAGGATACCTTCGCGTACATCACGACCTTTTCCACCCTTGTGCGCCGGTGTTATGAGCTGAAAATACGTAAAAGTATCAGCGAAGGTCGCCGCAATTTCAGCTGTTCTGTCAGAAGTTGGATCAGCAGAAACTACGATAACTTCAGTTTCATCAAGTAGCTCGTCTACCTCGAGTTGCGTTCGAAGCATTGCGAGTGACGTTTCAATCACCTGCTCTTCGCGCAGCGCAGGTACAATAACCGTGTATTTTGGCTTTGTTTTTGCAGACATTAGGGCTATTTTAGCAGCTTTTATAAAAGAATCAGTAATTAACAGAGGTGGTAGAGACCTCTCAATAGTTGACTTTTAGGGCTCAAAAAGAGTATAATTAACAGGTTAAACGAGGCGTTTGTTTGAGTAACAATTCACCGCTAGACAGTTTTCAGCTGTTCTACGAAGAACTGCACTCATCAAAAGAGTTTGTGAACCGGATCCGTCGCATGCGACGAGCGGCTGCACAAGCCCACCAGATTAGTTAGTTAGTTCGAGAAAGGCGTATCCACAGCGGATACGCCTTTTTTCCACTCGCTTTTTATATAGCGTTATGTCAATATATAGACATGGTTTGCATATATTGTGGTAATAAAACAAAAGTAACCAACAGCCGACCCCAGGTCCGGCTAGGTCAAACCTGGCGCAGACGCGAATGCGTACGATGCCATGCGGTATTTACCAGTGTTGAACAGGTTGCCCTGACCGATGTTCTACGTGCAAAAAAACGCTCAGGGCAACTAGAGCACTTTGAGCGTGACAAGCTATTTATGAGTATTTACCGGTCAATAGATCATTTACCCAGCGCAATTGGGCTCGCCCGCGAACTTACTGACACGGTACTTGGTAAGTTATTTCGCAAAAAACCAATGTCGCCCATTATTGAGACATCCACTGTTTCGAAGCTCACTGCGCAAACGCTCAAAGCCTTTAATGCGGCGGCTTCTGTTCGGTACCTATCATTCCAAACCGACATGAAGCTGAGTAACGATGTCCGCAAAAAACTTAAAAACTAGCAGTACTACTTTTTAACCGCTTTTTCAGTGACATCAAACTTACCTAAGTACCAGCCAAACATCAACCGAGTTTGTGAGTACAAAGCTGCAGCGGCGCTGTAGCAAATAGTTGTTACTGGTAAAAGAACCCATTGCAACAGAATAAATATACGTCTATGAGCCTTATAGCGTGCTGGCTTTGGTGGCAATAGGCGAATACTCAGGTAAATACTGACGAATAAACCGAGCATAGCAAACGTCTGAATTCGGCTCGCTATCAGGGGTAGCTGATTGGCTACAAGGCTCGAACTCGCGTCGGGCGCAAGGTACAGCGGCACAAAGGCAGCCAAAAGCAGAAGTAATGGTGCTGTCGCCCACGAAACGTGGCCATCCAGTAAGCGAACACTTTTAAAGAACAGGTCCCATTTTGGTACTTTGTTCTTTTTTCGCCAGCCCGTATTAAGCACATACGCGACATCACTTGCACCCCAAGCCCAACGACGAAGCTGCACAAACTGAGCTTTGAGCGTCCGAGTATATTTATCGGTCAGTACTGCATCCTGATATATAGGTACCATTATAGGAATAACGTCGTGTTTACCCTCATACCTAAAATAGGTTCGCCAGTACTGATGGCCGTCTTCAACAATAGTTCTAACACTCCAAAAATCAGTATCGACAATCGTTTGCATGCTCTGTGAGTGCGCTGCAAAATTACGGAGCATGTGCGGGCGCAGTGCTTGCACTAACATCCAAAACGAATTACCTGATGCAATTACGCGCATAGGTGCAGGTGCATCCCAAATGTTATTCATAAACATTGGTAGTGGCTGAAACGAAGTTGTTATAGGGTCTGGGCAAGCCAAATAGGCATATGTTACATTCGCAAAATAGGATGGATGAGGACGATTATCAGAATCCAGCGTTGTAACAATCGCATTCTCATATGCAATCACTTTTTGGTCTAAGTACTGCTTGATTCTCCGCCCCGCATACGTAATGTTGCCGCCCTTACCGATAATCTCATCAGGAATGTTATTAGGGTGACCAATTGCCTCCATATGAAAGAAGTTATCGCCATAATCCTCGCAGAGTTGCAATACCGTTTTTCGCATCGCTTCTCCACCACGTTCTTCGTACGCCAAAAATACCATGACTTTTTTCATGTCATATTGTGACTTAATAACACTTTGGATGGTCGGTTCGAGCACATCTCTGGTCTCATTAACTGAAGCAATAATCACAACATGAAAAACATCACTTTTCAGTATCGTTGAGTGCCTGTGTAGCTGCGTTTGTAGGTTATGGGCATGCCACTTTGGGCTCACGCCTTGTTCATATTCTTTAAAAGTCGCCTTGGGGTCATCAAGTTCATCAACCAACTTTTGCCAATCAAGTGCCATACTTTGATTCATGAGTCGATATCCTTGTATCATACGAACGTTCATAGCCAGAGCCTTTAAAAACCATACAATTAAGTATGCAATGATACAGTAGGCGGCAATAACTGGGCTTACAATACTCAAAATGATAGGTAGAGCCAAAACCGACCAACTCAGCATTCCGGGCAATACTTCAAAAAATCTATACAGGTGGTCTCTATCTTTGACCAATGGGATTTCGATTGAAGAAATTTTCATATCTGTATAACTTTTATTGTATTGCTAAAAGCATACTGCTTACGATGAGGTTAAAAAATAGTGCCACAATCGCAAAAGCCAAAATAACCAAGCTAACTGCCCTGCGCTGCCAATATACGCGAGCACTAAGCAAAATTGCTGTTACCGCTATAATTACAGCCGCAAGCGCAAAACTATAGAGTTCTGTTGGGCTACCTCTATCAAGCGCGACACCAGTGGCGACATCGTAACGTATAGTTGTAACTGTCTGGCTCGTATCAATGAAAAGCATCGTTATGATGTTCATGAGCGCACCTAAAACAACCAACAGGTTCAGAAAAAGAACTGGCCTATCCTGAAAATATTTCTTCGAAAATAATTGTATATTCATAAGTATTGGTGCGGGTAGAGAGAGTCGAACTCTCGTCTCATCCTTGGGAAGGATACATAATAGCCGTTATACGATACCCGCTCTGGAGCCACTTAGCAGGATCGAACTGCTGACCTACACGTTACGAATGTGTCGCTCTACCAACTGAGCTAAAGTGGCACTTTTTTAGCGCATGAGTCACATCTTATAATACTAAATATACCCCTGTTTGAACAGTACATAAAAAAGTGCTAGTTACAATATACTTGCTCGATTAATGTTTCATTAATTTTGTGGCTTTGTAATACTAATTAGGCTATCTAGATTCCTAAACGAATCTTCGGATACTTGCCTTGTTATAAAAATACCTCTGTGACGAATCATGCGAGCTTCAAAACTAAAAAAACCACCCTGACGGTGATTTTCTTAGTTTGGCGGGCCCGACCGGATTCGAACCGGCGATCTCCTCCGTGACAGGGAGGCATGTTAGGCCTCTACACCACGAGCCCGTGTCTGCAAAAGCAAAGCCTATCTTATCAGATTGGCCCCAGTTATGCAATCAACCTAAGGCTTGATATAGACGGTGGCTTTTTGCTTAGCCTTACTGTCATTTAAGAACTTATCAAGCTCTTGGTACTTAATAACAATAACCGCTGCTTTGGCTTTATCACCTTCTGTACCTAGGTTTTTAACAATAACGAGCCCGTAACCAACATCAATTGCACCGGAATATTGCCCCGTTTTAAGCCCAAAGAGTGCACTGGTAATTTGTGCAGGAATACTGCGATCGGTTTTACTTATAAGGTAGCCATATTCGCCGCCCTTATCTTTAGTGCCTGCATCTTCAGATAGTTCTTTTGCAACCGTCGCAAAATCTTTACCACTCTTGAGCTGCGAAACAGCATCGTTAGCCTTAGTTGCAGCTTCAGGGTTTAGGCTTGCACGTAACTTTTGTGCCAAAATCTGGTCAGCTATAGTACGCCTAAAGTCACTCACTGACCAACCATAATAATCTTTAAGTACATCTTCAAATACCTTGCTGTCATTACCAAGGCGGTTCTGTTCCCTGAGGATTTTAATCTGTACATCGACTTCTTCACTCGACACCGTAATGTTACGTTCTTTAGCCATTTTTTTAACGTATGCTTGATCCACTACCTTTTCGAGTGCTTTTTTGCGCTGCTCATCAAGCTGAGACTTCCCCTGTGGCGTATTAAAGTCGACATTTGGTTGTGATTCGAAATAATGGATATAGCGACGCAGCTCGAATAGGTAATTTTCGTAAGAAATAAACTTACCCCCTACCCTTGCAACTGGTAGCGGCACAATCTTTGTAACCTGGTAGGTGAACTCAGAAGTGTTTTGAAACTTATACAGGCTTAAAAGCAAATACGACATAAATGATATAAGCACCACCACTAAAATAGTGACCGAAATCAGCACTACCTTATGGCGTGAATGCTTGAGTGGATAGATATATTTACGTGCTCCAGAAAGTACCTCCTCGCGATGTTGCGAGACGGTTTCGTTGGTAATACGCGGTATGGCATCATCTGTTAGCGCAACTGCTTGCTTGCGTTTAACTCTGGGTGCTAAAAACCGGCTTTTCTTACCTGAGCGTTTAAAAAATTTCTTGTCTTTAGTCATGAATAATTAATCTTGCGAAACTGCTCCAGGAGCGGCATTGCTAAAGCCAAGTTCGCGAAGTATTTCGGACATACGTTTTTGAATCTTCTTAGGGTGATGCACATCGTGAATAACCAATTCGCCAACATATGTCTGTACTACTATTGTACCAAATCCAAGCAAAGTTTCTTGCATTCCGTGTACTTCAAAGCTAATAGTTTGTATTTTTTCGAGCCCGATATCAACAACACTACGTGTCCATAACCCCTTTTGCGTCACCTGTATTAAGCGGATGTTTGTCACGATAAAGACGGTAAAGTTCCAGCTAATCCACGAATAAAACATAATTAAGAATGCCAGGAAAAAACCTAGCCCGAGCCCGCCAAAAAAAACTTCGAAAGTAGGCTTTACCAGTGCTGGCAGTGTACCCAGTAAAAGAGCAACAGAGGCAACGACGATTGCCCTACGCATAACCACTGGGTGCTTGCGAAATAACAAAAGAACTTCTTCGTCATCAAATTGGTCGCTAAAATATTTTATTGCCATATGTATGTTTGCTTATTTATACCTTTATTGTACTCGTAAGTGGCCAGTTCTGGAATAGAGCCCTAACAGTGGTATAGTAAGTATGCATTTCATACGCATGTCCCCATAGTTCAATGGATAGAATACTTCCGTCCTAAGGAATAGATAGCGGTTCGAATCCGTTTGGGGATACCAATAAAACAGCCTAGCTAGTCTAGGCTGTTTTATTGGTAACCGCCGAAGGCGGTCGAACCGTAGGTTCGGTGAAGCAAGGCGCGCACAGAAGCTTGCTTCGAGCACGCCGCAGCTGAAAAGGCCAAAGGCCGCTCGTTTGGGATTTATTTCTTCTTAGCCTGCGTAAAAACTTCGTGGACTGTTTGGTAGTCAAATAGCTCCGAGCCGCTAAACCAATGGGCAATTTCTAGCTTTGCTTCATCACTATCACCAGATGCGTGAATAATGTTTGGAATCCCTACAGCATTTGCATCAGCGTGCGCATAACTCATGTGTGAATAGTCGCCGCGTATCGTGCCAGGGTCTGAACTCTTTGGTTCAGTTGCACCTACCATTTTACGCACTAAGCTCGCAGCTTCGATACCCTCGAGTACTACTGCGATAACTGGGCCACTCATCATAACGTCAAGTGTCATATCAAAGACTTCTTTGCCGCGACGGCTAACCATTTTACCGATGTCTTCGTAGTGATAATAATAGTGTTCACGGTCTGGGCTGACCATCTTCATTCCGACGAGCTTTAAACCGACTTTTTCAAATCGAGTAATAATTTCGCCCACTAAACCACGTTGTACGGTATCTGGTTTTAGAATAATGAGTGTTCGTTCGATTGTCTTTGACATGACTGTCCCCTTATCTGTTAACTAAATAATTCCAGTGATTAATAGAATACTTAAAACTACACCGAGTCCTATTCTATACCAGCCAAACCATTTTAGGCCACTCGTACCAAGTAAGCGAATCAAAAAGCTTACCGCGAGTAATCCTGCGCCAAACGATACAATGTTCCCCACTATCACGACTCCAACATTTTGCGAAACGTAATCAATCCCACCATCTAGTAAAAATACTTTAAGGCTCGCACCAAATATGATTGGGATTGCGAGTAAAAAGCTAAATTCAGCGGCTTTGGCGGCGCTTAATTTACTCTGTAATCCAACTAAAATGGTTATACCTGAGCGCGATGTGCCTGGTATAAGTGCAACTGCCTGTGCTGCACCAATTTTTAGAGCAGTTTTCCAGGTTACTGATGTTTCTAGTGGCTCGTCAGTAGCGTCTTTACGTGCAGCGCCGTAACGAATCATAATAATACCAATCACAAATGACATGACAATCACCACTGGAAGCATCTCGTTGAGACGCTTAATTTGATCACCAAATAACAGCCCAATTGCAACGGCCGGAACTGTTGCTGCAGCTAGCTTTGCGAGCAATGGCCACTCTTTACCGGTTAGCGCACGTGTTGCGAGCGACCACAAACGCTTACGAAAATATATGATTAATGCCAATAAGGTGCCAATGTTCAGTAATACGTCAAATGTGAAAGCCTCGGGCGTACCAAGCAAGTGACTGGCGATAACTAAATGGCCCGAGCTGGACACTGGAATAAATTCGGTTAAGCCCTGAACAAGGCCTAACACTATTGCATCAATAAACGTCATTACCACTTATGGTAACACGAGTTGGACAGTAGACGATAGAAGTTAGACGTTTGATTCTTGGCTCCCTAAAGTCTAAAGTCAGCTGTCTAACGTCCAATAATGTCGTACAATATTATTATGCAGCTCGACGAAGCCATTGAACAATATCTTGAATACCTTACGATTGAAAAAAATCGTTCAAAAAAAACTGTCGCTAACTATAGCCACTACCTTACCCGGCTGAGCGACTATGCTGGCGATATTAGTGTGGGCGAAATTACCGAGGAGCTTATTCGTAAATGGCGACTTTGGCTACACGAACTCGGTAGCGATAGATCTGATGAGCTCAGTGTTGCAACGCAAAACTACCACCTCATTGCACTCCGTAACTTCTTAAAATTTTGTGGTCGTCGAGGTTGGCAAACGCTCAGCGCTGATCATATCGAACTTGCTAAACAGCCCAAAAGCAAAGTTACTTTCTTAGATGCCGACGAGCTTCACCGCTTATTACAGCAACCAAATCCAAACGAATTAGGTGGTCTGCGAGACAGAGCGATTTTAGAACTCTTATTTAGCAGTGGCTTACGTGTATCAGAGCTTACGGGCATCGACCGCACACACATTAACCTTGAACGTCGCGAATTTAGCGTTCGTGGTAAAGGTCAAAAAGATAGGCCGGTATTTATTAGTCAAGAATCGGCTGATTGGCTCCAAAAGTATCTGGATAAACGTGAAGATAATCTCCCTGCCCTGTTCATAAGCTACAGCGGCCGCGCACAAACAAATACCACCGGAAACTACCGCAGACTCACTCCGCGTAGTATTCAACGCTTGGTGAGCCGCTACGCGCTTTTGGCAGGCATAACTAAGCACGTCAGCCCTCATACGCTTAGGCACAGTTTTGCAACCGACTTACTCATGAATGGTGCCGACATCCGTAGCGTACAAGCCATGCTTGGCCACAGCAACATTGCCACCACGCAAATTTATACACACGTCACTGATCCACACCTTAAAAGCATCCACGAGCGTTTCCACGATAATAAAAATCGTTAACTATTAATTACTGCAAGCAGTTCCGTATGCAGGCCCAGGTAGAGTATTCGATGCTGGCCCACCACCATCTAGTTTAAAGTTCTTGCATAATGCACCCGCCTCCGCAGCAAAACCCGGGCGCCATGTAGTAGGAACGAGTGACTTTCGCGCAGTTAATCGCTTGATAACATCCTGGGACTTTGCAGTTGCGTCAATTTCAACCTGTGCCCCGCTCACCGTAACACCAGGCGAAGCTGAAGCAATAGTAACCGTCGAAGTTCCATTTAATGAAGATATCGATGCGTAGTAATCAGTGCCGCCTCCAGGAAGGCTAGTAATCGTGACAGTGCACGTAAGAGGTGCGCCAGAACACGCAGCAGCACCAACCGATCCATCGGCCGCAGCGCTAATAGTGGTTGGTCCGCCAATACCGCGAGGGCTCAAATATATAGTAGTTGCAGCCGAAACATTATTTGCAGCTGCAATAGTTAGCCGTAGCGTTGGCATGTACCCGTTCAAAAGATTGAGATTGGTGGCGGCATACGCTGAAAGTGCTGCTCCAGATGCTTCGTTCCACGATATGTCCATACTACTTGTTGCGGCACTGAATTTTACGGGTGTTGCAACCGGACCCGCAACACCAACATTATTAAGAACAATATTCGGTAGATTAGTCAGCCATTTTAAACACGTAATCGTAACATCGGGTAATTCAGCGACAAGTACATGCGCCTCAGCGGCCGATAAAGATGTACACGTAAGTTGTGCGGGAGTTGATGGAGTAGCGGCTAATATTGTCGCCTGTCTATTAATTGCTGTTTCGGCCGCATATTGTGCTTGATTAGAAAGTGACTTATCAAGAGTTTGGCGCTGATCTGTAACAGCAATGCTCGTTAAGCCAACTACTAGTAACGAAATAAGTGCAACCATAAACATCGCAAACATAATTGATGCCATGCCTTGTTGATTCTTGAGTATACGCATTATTGAACCTTTCGTGTGACTGTACTTGTTAATTGTACCGCAGCGCAGTACTGGCCGCCACGTGCAGAGCTAATGCATGGCATCGTAAAGTCGCTACTCTCAAAAACATCTTTGGTACCAGCCACAAACCGACTACTAAGTGTAAAGATTGAAGCTCCCGTAAGACTAAATTGAGTTGCCCTTGTGCCTGCAGGTAATGCGAGTGTTGCGCTTGCAATAGTGATTGGACTTGTACAAATAGTAGCTCCATTTAAGTCTTGACTATACAGTAGTCCATAATTTGGATCTGTTTGAAGTGTTGCATTACCATATCTGATATACCTCACACCACCTAGACAAGTAACTTCAAATGCGCCGGAGTTATATGTAGGAGTAACGTCCAGCCCACTTAATTGAAGACTTTGCGCAAAATTACTATGAATTTCCCGTGTCGCACTCAGTAAGTTTATGCGCACATTCGCTTTTTGATACCCACGACTAATTTGAATAGCGCCATACGTAAATAAAAGTATAGTAATACTAAGGATGGTAATTGAAATCATAAGCTCAATTATCGTAAACCCTTTATTATTATGTGCCATAACCTACTTCTACCTGATCTTTCTGACCAGAGTTAACGGCACTATCCCACTGAATTCGTATTAGGAATGTATCGACCAGTGCCCCTGCCCCGTTTGAACCTTTATGCGGAAATACGAAAATACTGTAAGGGATGCCCACGCCTTTTACGCAAGACGCGACAGTCATAGTAGTCATACTTGCCGATTGCGCGCTCACTGAACCATCAGCGTTAATACAAAATGGGTTCCCAGATGTGCCATATCCGTTAATAGTACTAGCTGTCGCCGAGCCTGCAACGTTCACTACTCTCAATAAATCTGCTTGTTCATTCGCATAAGCAACAGCTTGGTATCTGTCCGCGTTCGATTGCACAGTTTTTTGTGCACGACTCGATATTGCAAAGGCCCCGCCTAAAGCACCCGAAAGAACTGCAATCGCTATGAGTACTTCAATGATTGTTTCACCCGACTGACGAAGTGCATAAGCTCTCATGGGCAGTTAGTCCTATCATTAATTTGAAGATTTACAGAAATAGTACCATTTGTCGGGAAAGTTAGGCTTGCATGATATTTGCCGTTATCTATGCAAACAATATTATTGCCAACGCTAGGAATAGCGAATGGCGTTCCAGCAGATGTTGCAGCAAAAAGAATTACTTTTTGTGCGCCACTCACAAATGCAGAACCGCTCATTGTTGGAGTAAATACACTATTAAGTACGTAAAATACTTTTGGACCTCCTATTTGTTTTCCTTGCCATGGATATTCTTTATCAACTTTAAGATTGTCGATAGGTGTAAAAATAGTTGGAACACTTCCAAGTACCGTAGTAGTGCTAGGCACCGTTAACGTTTCTATAGTTAGCTTATTTGTATCGAAAATTATTCTTTTACCAGCAAGCACACAGCCTGTATTAGTACCCCTATTATCACCAGTTCCAGTTTGCGCACCGGAGCAATTATACGTGTTGCCATCGAGCGGATAAAATCCATTCCCGACGTCGCTAATAACAGATTGTACGGTCGCCTGAAGCCTATAGGCAGCATCACGAGATCTGTTCTTGGTTAGTTGCCCCTGAATTATAATTGATACGGATAAAAAAAGCATGGTTGAAACCGCAAGAACTATAAGGGTCTCGACCACCGTGAAGCCATTGTTGTTGTTTTTATTAGCCCACATGTTGCTAAAAGTATAGCATAAGCACTGATAAGCAAACAGATTGCGAGTTATGGGTTAACAGAAGCTATTCAGGCTGTTAATGCGCTACAGCCCGAGGAGGCTTTTGCTATACCAGTTAATTGCTAAGTCGCCCCATAGAACAACAATAATTAGTGCAGCTATTAAGAATGGCCCAAACGGCACTTTACTCGCCTTTGTAAGGCGCTTTGTAAGCATAAGTGGCAAACTATACAGCAATCCCAAAAATGAAGCGATAAATAGGTACAGGAGAGCCTGTGAAGCGCCTCCAAGTAACAATCCGGCTAAAAGGCCAAACTTTACATCACCGCCGCCAATCCACCTACCACCAGATGTCTGAAACAATACCCAAAATATTCCAGCCGCAATCAGGATAGACCAAAATATAGCCGAAACATCGCCTATAGGCCGACCAACAACAAACTGAACTACAGTCGAACCTACAGCAATACCAATAAGTGGAAACAGGATACGATTTGGTAGCAATAAATACTTTGCATCGTACAAAACAAGTGCTACTAACCCCGCTAAAATAGCAAGCCAACTGATAAATGCAACGGTCACCCATGTACTATCAGCACTAAAAGGCCAAACGATAAAACTAATTATAAATAGCAAACTTGTAGCAAGCTCGGTAAGTGGATATTGAGGACTGATTGGCTTTTTGCAGTACCGGCACTTGCCGCCAAGGCTTACCCAACTAAAGACAGGGACAAGATCGTACCAAGCAAGTGTGTGCTTGCAACGGGGGCACATACTACGTCCTTTTGTTATAGATAGGTCAGCGCTTTGTTTCTTTGTAAGCTCTTTAGGGTCACCATCAGCATCGAGCTGTTGGCTCAACCGCCATACTAAGGCGTTCACAAAACTACCAAGGCAAAGACCAAGCAATCCGATAAGTACGTAAATCATTACCGCTTATGGTATCACATTAAAAGAGGCCCGTACGGGCCTCTTTTAAGTTCTACTACGCTATTTCTATGA
The DNA here is from genome assembly GCA_038245435.1 of Saccharimonadales bacterium (SeqCode). Classification (GTDB taxonomy): domain Bacteria; phylum Patescibacteriota; class Saccharimonadia; order Saccharimonadales; family CAIOMD01; genus JBBRSL01. Next base: position 12,785 of record JBBRSL010000004.1, on the reverse strand, counting down.
ACCTATACACTGCAGGATAACGCCACCTGATGTCTTTTTGTTGTACTGGATAACAAAGTCACGAGTATTCGTACTAACAATTGCTTGCCCTAGGTTTGCAGCAGTTACCGTATCGCACTTTACCTTATATTGCACAACAAATGCCGAAGCATCAGTGTCTGTCCCGCTAGCAAGCGGCGCAGGAATACCCGCCGCACCTGGATTGACAAAGTTTGCCGCCGCTGGAACGGTTGTCAACTGCGAAAGATCAGTTACGTCTATAGCTGTGGCACCAATGGCCTGACAGCCAGCAGTTACACCATTACGGTTAGTTAGACAATCTGTAACAGCTGCAGATATCTTAGCTGCATCATTCGCCCTACCAGAGTTTGCTGCGTTACGACGGAGCGCTGGCACCGCCAAGAATACGACTAACATTATAAGCGCCGCAATTGCGAGCACAATTAAGACTTCGATGATAGTGAAGCCCTTTTGATTTTGTTTCTTAAGCATATATAGCCCTTCCCTTAGTTTCTTATGCTGTGTTGTTGTATGTGCTTATGGTAATACTTTTACCAAAAAATACAAGTACTATTTTAGCCCAGATTCTGCCCAGCCAAGCCATAAATTGGCAACAATACGGCCGCAACAATGATAAGCGCTACTACACCAAGCACAATCATAAGCATTGGTTCGATAATGGTGTTGATAGCCTTAATCTGATTATCAACTTCTTTTTCAAAGTAATCTGCGGTACGAGCAAGCATTTGCTCAACACTACCCGACTGTTCACCAATACGCAGCATATTTGGCACAAGTTCTAAGAAGTTAGGATCACCTTCAAGTGCATCAGCCAAACTTTTTCCGCCCTTTACTTGTACTATAGCTTTATTTATTGAGCTCTCTACCAGTACGTTGTTAATAGACTTTGCAACGATATCAAGCATCTGCAGCAGCGGAACACCACTCGTAACAAGTGTTTCACCGGTTCGACAAAAACGCGCCATATAGACCTTCATAAACAGCGGTCCAAATGGCTTAACGCGTATTTTCAAAGTATCGACAAATTTTTTACCGGCAACCGTCCGTGCGTAACGAGAAGTATAAATAAAACCAAAGAAAGCAATGATGATAAGCACCCACCAATATTTAATAATCAAACTGGAAACTGTAAGCAAAACCGTCGTTAAAAGCGGTAGCCTTGCCCCTGGCAAACCATCGTATAGTATCTTAACTTGCGGTAACACGGTAACGAGCATAAAGGTAACGACTGCTACCATTACGAGTACAACAACCGCAGGATAAATCATGGCACCACGAATTTTACTAAGGATTTCTGCATCTTTTTCTTGTTGAGTAGCCAAACGATCAAGTGAAGCGTCGAGTGTGCCTGATGCCTCACCAGCTGCAACTAAATTAATAAAAATAGTATTAAAAACTGTTGGATGATTCGCAAGTGAAGATGAAAAAGACTTACCCGCTTCAACATCATTAATAACATCACCAACAACAGCATTAAGCGGTTTGCTAGTCGTCTGTTTTTGCACCATACGTAAAGACTGCACGAGTGGTAGACCTGCGTTTATGAGAGTACTAAGTTGCCGGGCAAATAAAATTTTATCTCTACTTTTAATCTTATTAAAAATATTTGCTTTTTGATTGCTTTGTGGCGTGATTTCTAGAGGTGATAAGCCCTGTTCTTGTATAAGCCGTGCCGCCGCACGTTCATTATCGGCCTGAACGGTAGATTTTACTTTTTGGCCCGTTGCCGTATTGCGCGCTTCGTAGTTGAACGTTAACACGTAAAGCCACCTTTACGTGTTAAGAAGATTGAAGATTGCAAATTGAAGATTGCGTTTAGCTCTTTGCCATATTCAATATTCAATATTCGATATTCCATCATCAGCCTCTCATTAACCTATCTAGTTCGTCGATATCGATAGCAAAGTTACGAGCTTCGTCATACGTTATGGTGCCACTATGTATAAGCGTTACAAGTGTCTTGTCCATACTCTGCATACCAAATTCTGCGCCTGTTTGAATAACGGCATCAAGCTGGTGACTCTTGCCTTCGCGAATAATGTTACGTACTGCTGGGTTAGCAATCAAAATTTCAGCAGCCGCAACACGCCCACCGCCAATAGTCGGCACTAAGCGCTGGCTGGCAATAGCCATTAAGATATTACTCAGTTGCGCACGAATCTGTGGTTGTTGGTGTGGCGGGAATACGTCGATCATACGATCAATACTCTGAGCCGCACTGTTGGTGTGTAGCGTAGCGAACACCAGGTGCCCAGTTTCAGCAATGGTAATGGCAGCAGCAATAGTTTCAAGGTCACGCATTTCACCAATAAGCACAACATCCGGATCTTGACGCAAGCTACTACGTAGTGCGGCACTAAAGCTATAGGTGTCATAGTGCACTTCACGCTGTACAATCACACTTTTTACACTCTTATGCGTAAATTCAATTGGGTCTTCAATAGTCACAATGTGTGTAGCGCGCTCGTGGTTAATTTTATGTATAAGCGCCGCAAGCGTTGTTGACTTGCCAGAACCAGTCGGCCCCGTTACGAGCACAAGCCCACGTGGGTATTCGGCAAACTTATTAACAATTTGCGGTAAGCCAAGTTGTTCAATCGTCAAAACTTCGTTTGGTATAAGGCGTAGCGCTGCAGCGATATTGCCGCGCTCGTGGAACGCATTTACGCGGAACCGGCCTAAATCGCCAAAGGCAAAACTAAAGTCAAACTCCTTGTCTTTAAGCAAAATTTGCTTTTGATCATCATCTAAAATAGCAAAAACGAGTGACTCAACCATTTCTTCAGTTAAAACATCTGCGCCACTCACTGGCTTGAGAGCACCGTCGACTCGAAGCATCGGCGGTAAGCCAACTTGAAGGTGAAGGTCACTTGCCTTCTTTTTGATGACTTCTTCGAGGAGTATTTCTATTCTTGGTGCCGCTTGCATGTTTTTTGTATCCACCCTTCTAAATTTGTATCTACGCGCTATCCGAAGCTGCGACTCGATTTACTTCGTTGAGCGTCGTTTTGCCCGCCAGCGCCTTTAAGTACCCGTCTTCTCGCATAACAATCATGCCCTGTTCTTGCGCTTTAGCCTGAATTTCTGCGCTCGTTGCGCGTTTTATAATGAGTTCTTGGATTTCTTCGGTAACATTAAATACCTCATACAGTCCAAGCCGTCCCTTATAACCGTTCGGGCTATCTGGCGAATCTTTGCCCTTGCTCAAAGTATAAGCGTTTTGGTCGGCTAGTGGCAAGTCTCCCGCACCTAAATCATCTTCAACGGCCTTCTTTTCGGCGTCTGTTTTTGGTAAAAGCTTACCAATTGTAGCTTTAATAGCTGAAGTTTCGGGCCCATCAGACTGATAATTTTCTGAGTCTTTGCCTATGCGACGCACCAGGCGCTGTCCAATAACCGTACGAACCGTGCTGGCAATCAAAAAAGGCTCAATATCCATATCGAGTAAGCGTGGCAAAATACCCGCAGCACTGTTTGTGTGTAGCGTACTGAGCACAAGGTGGCCTGTGAGCGCAGCCTGTACAGCAAGTTGCGCGGTTTCTTTATCTCGAATTTCCCCGACCATCACCACATCAGGGTCCTGTCGCAAGATACTACGTAAACCGCTCGCAAAAGTTAGGCCAACCTCAGCATTCACCTGTATTTGGTTAATGCCGTCCATCTTATATTCAACCGGGTCCTCAAGAGTAACAATATTGATTTCGTCACTTTTAATTTCTTGAATAAGTGCATACAAGCTGGTTGATTTACCCGAACCAGTTGGCCCAGAAGTTAAAATCATGCCGTTCGGGTTTTTGATGCCCTCGCGAATCGTACGCAGTGCGCGGCCGCTATAGCCCATATCCTCAAGTTTGAGGCTCGTACCACTTTTATCTAGCAAACGAATAACAACTTGCTCACCCCACACAACGGGGCTAATAGCAATACGTAGGTCAATCGGTTTTTTATCAACCAACACCGTAAACTGACCATCTTGCGGAATACGATGTTCGTCAATTTTTAGGTTTGATAAAATCTTTATACGACTGACAAGCGGCGGTTCGGTCGTTTTTGGTAACTTCATAATTTCGCGCAATACGCCGTCAATTCGGCATCGTATTTTTAGTTCTTTTTCGAGTGGCTCAATGTGAATATCGCTTGCTCGGTTCTTTGCTGCGTACTCTAATATTGCAGAAAGAGCCTTACTGATTGGCGAATCTTGCACAATTGTTTGTATATTTTTATCTTCTTTATTGGCCGCAACCGGCACTCCATCTTCCCCGACACGTGGAGTATTGTTTCTATCGAGCGCATCCTCGACATCTTTGCTAACATCAATCTTATACTGTTTTAGAGCGTTATTAATGCCTTCTTGACTTGCAAGATAGACTTTAAGTGGTTTACCAATTTTATTCGATAAAAAGTCGACTGCTTGCACGTTACCCGCATCGAGCATAGCTACCACCAAACGGTTCTGCATTTGCCCAAGCGGTACTGCCATATAGCGTTCAGCAATTTCTTGCGGCAATAGCTCGAGTATTTCTGGACTTACCTTAGCAGATGATAAATTTACGTAGGGTACCTTTGTAGCCTGCGCAATCGTTTTTGTGAGGTCTTCGTTACTTACATGGCCCTCACTCACCAAAAGCGCTAAAAATGGCTCTCCAGAGGTCTTAGCTTTTTCGTGCAGAGCTTTAATTTCGTCGGCACCGACTTGACCCTTACTAATCAGTAAATCTTCAACCTGTTTTTGGGTATCCGCTACTAAAACACTCATAAATTAAAGCTCCTACTGTCCGGATTTAAATGGAGTGTTGTTGGTGGAGTCACCAATAGTAATATTCTTTGTAATATTAAGCGCTGTGTTATTAAAGACAGTTGAATCAGGGAGTGGAAATTCTTGAGAAATAGGCTCAATAGTTGGGGCTTTAAGCTTATAAGTTTTTTCTCCTCCGAATAAGAAGTTTGCGCCCAAAAAGCTAACAAGCGCGGCAACAATAGCGACTACAGCTATAAGGAGAATGTCTTTTTGTTTCATTAGTTTGCCGCCTTCTTTACGGTTGTCTTTTTTACCGAGCCCTTGGGGCCCGCAATGACTTTTTGTTCAACTTCTAGTTTTTTTTCTGGTTGATAAAACGTTTTTGCCGTTACTTTAACTGCAAGGTCAGTGCCTGAACCCGATATGGTTAGGGCTGTAATATTTAGTGGTCGGATTGAACGTTCCATATTTAATATTAGTTTTTGAGCTGTAGTAAAATCGCCCTTAGCGGACAATTCAAATGGAATTTCGATAGCTTCCGGATTAATACTATCTTGAGTAGCGGCAGCTTCGTTATCTACGCCAGTAATTGTGGTGGCCGAACTGCCGCTAACGGCTATAAGCCCATCAAGACTAGTTGCAAGAGCCGGAAAGTCATACTTGCTAGGCAGTGAATCGAGTACAATCTTACTATTCTTATCAGGTGTACCAATTACTGACTCGCTACTATTTTCAAATGTATCGTATGAGGTTTTAAGGGCTGTAACACTCTTAATATTGTCACCAAGCTGCTTATTGGCCGTACTGCGCAAGCCAATTACCTTATTTTGATAGCTCATTTGCTTTAAAAGTGATTGGGCCGCCACAAGACTAAATATAACGATAACTGTAGTGATTGCAGTAGCAACAAGAATAAGCTGGTTGGCTTTGTCAATTTGCAAGTGCTTGTTCGAAATCTTTAAAGAGAAGTTAGCCATCAGTTTTGACTCCCTGTTACGTCTGTAGGCGTGGCCTTAAATAAATCTGTTGGGCGCTCTGTCTCTGAACGAGTAGATGTTATCTTAGGCACAACCAATGTTACTGTTTTGTTTTCTGAACTAAAAAGTATTGGGTCATACTTGAGGTTTACAGTATATGAAGTTGATTTGTCGCCACGGCTAAAACCAGTTAAGACAACCGAACTAAACGCTGACTTTGGGTTACTATCATTTTCTGTGATATATTTCGTAAACTTCAAAGTATCCACAAACTTGTTTACGGCAGCTAGATCCTTTGCTGAACCCGTGAAGGCCATGATGTTATCCACAAACTTTAAATCATAAGAAGCGACACTTACGTCAGTTGGAGTGAGCTGGGGTAAAAATACAAAAACTCGGCTTACGACCGGTTTATCTTTGTGTAGCTTAGGCAGAGCTTTTAGTTGGTTCTGAATAGTTAAAATCTTATCAAGACTATCAATTTTTTTTATTTCCGCAGTTTTGTCTTTAATATCATTATCAAGGCTACTTAGTCGTAACTTCTGCGCTCCATATACGACCGATACGAGTAGCAAGACTATACCCAGCGCCGCACCAGAAACAATAAATGTCGAAAGTAGTACAGTGCGTTTAGTGCGCTGCGTTTTAATGTATTTAGTCTTGACATCTGGCAATAAGTTAAGTTGAATCATTATTCTTGCCTCTCTGCGAGGCCAGCCGCTACACCAAAATGGTTACTAACCGCCAAAAGCTCGTTTTGCCTATCGGGGGGGAAGCTAATATTGCGCCAGGCGTTACCAATTTCCACATTAATAGCAAACTTATTTGCAAGATAGAGTGGGAACTCCGGCAAGACCGATGCTCCACCAGTTACGATGATGCGTTCAAGTGGAGAGCTTGTATAGCGGGCATTGTAGAACTTAATTGATTTTTCTATTTCACTGACCAAAACATCCACCGTACCAATAACGGCGTTATATATTTGCCCTTCAAGTTTGTCTTTACTTAAGCCGAACTTGTTAACAAATTGCTCTGCCTGCTTTTCATCAATATTAAGATTTTGTATTGCCGCTTTAATAATGGCATCGATACCTGTCGGGATAGATCTTGTAAGTTTTGGATTACCATTGTGCAAAATAACCAAATCAGTTGAATGTTCGCCCATATCGATAACCATCTGAGCAGTCGTTGCATCTGCAGGCACTATGGCACGTGCGAGTGCTATGGCATCGGGTTCAAAGGCAATTACATTAAGGCCGATACCTTCGAGCATATCGAGCTTATTTTCGATAAATTCGTTCGTAACGCTGCTAAGTAGTATTTCTACTTTTGCAGCGTTAGCGGGCGAATCACCCAGGAGAGCCCAGTCGATTTTACTATCTGCAATTGGCGTAGGAATAAGCGTATCGGCTTGATATTGAATTGTTTTTTCAAGTTCAGCCTGGTTTAAGCGATCAATATCAACAACTGTCGTAAATACCCTGTTAGAAGGTAAGCCTACTGCCACGTTTTTAGTCGTGATTTTAGACTGCGCAATTAAATCTTGTATTATTTTTGCGATTTTTTGTTGGTCTGCTTTGGCGTCTGATAAGACTATTTTTGTATCTACGGGCACTAATGCGTATTTTACAAGCGCTTTAACGGGCCCACTCCCTCGTAACTGTACTAATCGGATTGCCGAAGTTCCAATATCGAGGCCAAAAAAGTCCTTGACGCCACTAAGGGCACTCATACCTGTAATTGTAGCATAAGCATTATGGTTGACAACATTTATTTACAGATAAGGTGGTGCATTTAATAATGATTGGAAGCTTTTTTTAGATGTGTCATCGAGAAAAGGTGTCGCAAAATGCAAGTATGGCGGGAATACTACTTTCTCGGCAGGAGTGTCATTGAGTAGCCTTGTTCCGACTGCTCTTCTAAATAAAATATTCTTAGCTTGCATAGCACCATTAATGGTAAGTGGTGAGTTACAGATTGAGCCAAGCGCAGCAGTAGCAGGTGAAGCTAACGATCCTGTTGAACAAGTGCTTATCGTACCACCAGCAACAAGTACTGCATTAACTGTATTTACGTTGGAATGGATGTATATATTACCAGTAGCAATCAAAAGTAAATATGGCACACTGTTATTATCAACAAATGGCGTAGGTGGCGAACCGACAGTACCAAGATCTTGCAAAATATCGATATCGCCATTTATATAGACAGTTACTTTTGTAGAGATACTCGCATTATTAAACGACCTGCTCCCATTGTCGGAATAGTACCCTGCTATGTTTGGTATACTGTTACCCCCTGGCAACGGAGTACTCGTAGTAGGTAAGTAACTAGTTACGTTTATATTGCACGGTGATTTGCTTCCGTCAGCGATTGAGCCCCTTTGACCGGCCGTAATAGTACCGTCTGGTGCAGTACCGAACCCGCTCAATGCCAAAGCTGCATACTGTGCTGCCGCACCCTTGCTCGTATCAATGTTACTAACATTAAATATAATTCTCCCATCGAGTGTCGGGACTAAGCCAGAGCCACCACAAGCATAAATATCGTTACCAAAGAATCGAGCGTATGGAACTGTCACCACAATACCTGACGTTGTAGCAGAAGCCGCCCCAACTGTTGTTGTTCTCGTAAATAGATAGCCGGGGCTCTTGGTATCAAGTGTGACGGCAGGTATAGATGTTGTAATTACAGGAGTCGTAAATGCGGCCTGACAGTTTGTATAGCTCAATGTTTGGTTACCATTCACCCCTCCGTCGGTACCGCCGATTGTCCATGTAACAGACACGGCCGCTCCTGGTATAGGTAAAGTTCTATCACAAGGGGGTGTTACTTGCACGCTATGTGAAGCAGTTTTTGCAACCCCTGACCCGGCTTCATAATCTGTCAAGCCTGTTGCAATTGGAGTTAAGCTAAGGGGTAGAGGTACTTCAACAGTTACACAATCTGCAGCACTATTTCCGTTACCCGAATTATTCCAAGCTAAATTAGAAAACGTAATTTGTTGACAATACTTATCACCGTCTGCGGCACCAGCTGGAATCGTAAATGTTTTAGGTGTATTGTTTGGTGCACCGCTTGCATAAGTGTACGTTCCTGGAGAACCAATCGCGGTGTTATAATCAAGGCTTCCTGGCGCTGAAGTGGTGAGCGTTTTTACAAAAACGTTAGCAGGCTTACCTGGATAAACAGTCCAGCGCAAATATCCAGATTCAGGAGCGCTACCGCTACCTACTGTAGTAACTTTATGCGTCCAAGTTACTACTTGACCTCTTTTTACATAGGTAACCGCAACACCGGCAACAGTAGCAGCTGATGTGGCACTTGCCGTCCAACTATCGAGGCTTACTAGTGGTCCGAGGCCACCTACAAGGTTACCGCAGCTTTTTTGAATTCTAAAAACTGAGCCATCCGGATTCGTGAATGTAATTGTAGTGATTGTTTCGGCAGTATGTTCATGGAATGCATCGTCTTTAATGTCACTAAAATACGCACTGTTCCTGTAGGCACTACCAAACGTAGTACTGATAGAAAAGTCTACCCTTCCTGCGGCAGCATACTGGTCTACTAGCGTATTCCAAGTTGCAAAATTATCCTTCGCCCACTGAACACCTCCAGCAGTATTTTGATATGCACCAGAATCAAAAAATGTACCGCTCTTGCCCATCATGTTAGCGATAATAAAGGCCGCACCGATAGCGTCCGAAGTATCGGCACCGTTAAGATAATTCGAAACTATCGTCTCAAAGCTGTTTGCTTGGCTGCCTAAAGAACGAGGTGCGCCACCTGCAACCGTAAGAGACGGATAGATGCCACTACTTACAACATTAAATACCGTGCCAACACTGGCACTTGATGAACCGTTTGTGAAATAACCATGGCATGCTGTTCTCCCGCCGCCATTGCCAGTAGAATCACAATAAGACGCAGATACTGGGGCACTAAAAATCGCCTGTACTAAAATAATTAATCCAAGAAATATTGTAATTTGACCTTTGAATCTCATATATCAAGCCCTTGCTGTAACCTATCAATCTGAACTTGGTATTTCTGAACATCAGCCTGTGCAGATACATCTGAGCTTTTTTTGGCAATATCTATGAGTTGATTAAGCGCATTGATAGCATCTTTAGAATTTCCGCTACTAGCGTAGACATACACTAAACCACTAAGTGCTTGTACGTTATTTTGCGGGTTTATCTCAATAGATTTATTAAAAGCAACTATTGCCTTATCAGCTTGACCGCTATCAACATATGCGCCCCCTAGGTTTGCATAATCATCAGCAGACCCAGTACCCGACGTTGCTTTTTCTAAACTTGAAATATCTTTCTTAGTGACAACACCGTCAGCCTGCTTGGTAATTTTATCGCTGGGTTTGGTAGTGTTCATAAATGAGCTGTGGGCGAACAACCAACCTGCGGACAACATTATAAGTAACGCGAGTCCACTAAAAACTAATATTTTTTGTTTTTTTGAAATACTATGAGTAGAGCTCTTAGCGCCGCCGACAACGACCTGACTCTCAGCAGGTTCGTGTTTAGCCTTTGCAACACTTTGCTTGTAATTCTTATCTATATTGTGCGTATCTTTTTTTGTCATAACTCATCTATGTTACATGAAAGTGCTTTCGTTTATTTAAGCACTTTTTACCACATAAGTACAACTAAGATATGAGGAATATTTTATCCCTGTTATACTGTTAATTAACTATGAGTGTTTCAATCGCGATTGTTGGTTTGCCCAACGTAGGCAAGTCTACCCTGTTCAACGCCCTGACAAATAATAATATTTTGGCAGCAAACTACCCATTTGCCACTATTGAGCCAAATACGGGTATCGTACCCGTACCTGATGAGCGTCTACCTAAACTCGCTGAACTTTTTGGCAGCAAAAAAATCTTGCCTGCGACGGTAGAATTTACCGATATTGCCGGCCTTGTTGCTGGTGCTAGTGAAGGTGAAGGGTTAGGTAATAAATTTCTAAGTCACATCCGCGAATGCGCTGCAATAGTGCAAGTGGTGCGTGACTTTACTGACCCTAACGTTATACACGTCGATAACGAACTCCACCCAGATAACGATATTGATGTCATCAACACCGAGCTCGTGCTGGCAGACTTACAAACGCTTGATAAGATGTTACCGCGCATTCAAAAAGAAGCCCGAGCCGACGCCAAAAAGAAGCCACTTGCTGACTTGTTAACCGAAGCCCACACGTTGCTCGATGCAGGTACTCCTATATATAGCGATGATAAACTACGCACCAGTATTGCTGAGTTTAAAGAAGTCCAACTACTGACCGCGAAGCCAATAATTTATTTGTTCAATGTTGATGAAGCACTCCTCATTAACACCGCCAAACAGACCGAGCTCGCCAAACTAGTAGCGCCAAATGCTGCCCTGTTTGTGTGTGCCAAGCTAGAGGACGAACTTCGTAGCCTGAGCGAAGAAGAGCGTACCGAGATGCTCGAAGAATACGGCGTAAAAGAATCTGGCTTAGTACAGCTTATTCATGCGGCATACAAGACTCTCGGTTTACAAAGTTACCTCACTGCTGGCGAGCAAGAAATCCGCGCCTGGACAATCCATAAAGGTGACACTGCCCCACAAGCCGCCGGTGTTATACATGGCGATTTTGAACGTGGTTTTATTGCTGCCGATATTGTTGATTACGACGACCTTGTGGCGGCTGGTTCGCGCCCAGCTGCTCGCACTACCGGTAAAATGCGCACCGAAGGTAAAACCTACATAATGCAGCCTGGTGATGTTATTGAATTCAAATTTAACGTGTAGCAAATGAGACACCCGAAAGCGGGTTTCTCATTACGCCGGTCGCGAAATAAATTCGCCAATCGGGCTGCTCTTCCAATTTAACAATATAAGCAAAGCTACTCGTTTAGGTTTTTTTCGCAGCGACGATTGTAATCGCATACACCGTAATCCAACCTGATTGAATAGTATTACCATTAGCATCAGTCGTTAATTTACACGTTTCAATTGCTCCGTTTTTGCCGAGTGCCTCAGCAAAACCAGGCCACTGGTTGCTGCTACCAGTTTTTTTAATATTGGTGACTTTAGTTATTTGGGTCGTGTATATTGCATTGCCAAAGTGAAGAGTTTGCGTATCCCCAACTTTAAGTTCACTTACTTTATTCATAATCCAGTTACCGCCAGAATTTGTGTGACCTTGAATAAGTAAATCACCTTCGACATTACCTTTGGCGTCAGTCGAAAGTTCTCCACCAAAATGATACGTGCGATTTATTGATGCATCTGTATAGATTGCAGGTGCCACTGCATAAAAAATACCATCTTGTTCAGGAGGCGTTAAGTCCATAGTATCATTCATAATTTTAGGTATATAGCGTTCTATTGACGCTGAACTATCGCCAAATAAATTAACATTCTTAATTGCACTTGAACTGATGCCCTGCTGAACTAAAATTTCTGTTCTATTAGTGGGCTGCGGTGAGCTTGTTTCGAGAGCCGGAGTTTCACTGATACTTGAAGTTTCTTGAGGCGATGCCGATATTTGCGGTTGCGGCAAAGGCGCAACTTCTTTTGATGAAAAAGCATAGCCAGCCGCACCAACACAAACAGCTACAGCGCCCAAGCCCGTAATAAGCTTCAGCATTCGTGGATGTTTGCACTGTGTGTCGTACGTATCGTGAGCTCGTTCTATCATAATAAATAATTTCGTTAAGTTGTTTTGTGGGCGGGGGGCGATGTATGTGATTACATCGCCCCCCGCCGCACGTGGTTGACCTACTTGTGCGCCGGCTTACGCACGGTGCGCTTGTTTGTTGCCGCCATCAGCAGAATGCCGCCCACGAGGATGACAAGCCATCCCAGCGAACTGTTCGAACCGGCCGAACCGAACGAACTCGGTCCCGCACCGGTGTCGCCACCAGCCTTGGTCACTGTCGGCGTCGGGGTCGGAGTGGTCTCCGTCGGCGTCGGCGTGGGCGTCGTCACTGTCGGCGTCGGGGTCGGAGTGGTCTCCGTCGGCGTCGGCGTGGGCGTCGTCACTGTCGGCGTCGGGGTCGG
>JBBRSL010000003.1:0-50059 GCA_038245435.1 Saccharimonadales bacterium (SeqCode) | reverse complement strand
TACGCTCACAAGATTTTGAGTCTGGCGTGTCTACCAATTCCACCACTGCGGCACAACTTGCTACTGAATATCCATGACATTTACACGCGCCAAAAGATAGGTAAACCAGGGGTAATTGTACTATAATAAGCCTTAGTATCAAAGCAACTAGCAAGACACAAGCGCACTATGTCTGACACAAATAACGAACTGCCCCTACCAAACGAAATGAGCGGTACCCCTAATGTGGTACCGCCGGCTAATCAAGCAGCGCAAGTTATTAGGTCAAAAGTTGCCGCTCTTTATACCGATGAACCCGTTGCTAAAGAAGAAATTCAAGAAATAACCGAAACTGGTGTTCATTCAAAACATCAAAAATTCATGCAACAGCTTTCTGAATCAGGGAAGAGTCTCGCAGAAATTCAGACTGCTTGGCACAATTATTACCTTGGGTTGCCTGATAACGAAAAACACGTGGTCTGGCAAGAATTTTATGCCAACCATGAAAAGGCAACGCATCCATCAAAACCAGTAAAAATTGTTGCCCAAGAAAGCCCTAAACAAAGCATCAAGCCAACTCAAGCAAGTGGTTCGATAGAGCAACCCGCGCGTACCGGTACACGTAAAGTTTCAGATATTAAGTCTGGAATTCTTGATACTGTTAGTGCTCGCGGTAAGCTAAAAAAACAGCATCATTTTCAATCTTTGCTTTTTGGTCTAGCTATGGGCTTGCTGGTTGTAGGAATTTTTATGTTTAGTTTTTTTAACGAAAAATTTATTGCGCCACTCATCACGCCAAGTCGTACTGTGAGTAGCACGCAGATTATTGTTGATCCAAATACGAATATTGCGGTTGATCCTGCGCCAAAAATAATTATTCCAAAGATTAACCTCGAAATCCCTGTGGTATATGGTGATAGCGTTGACGAAAAGGCCATTCAAGCTGGCCTTGATAACGGGGCAGTTCACTATGCAACGAGCCCGACACCCGGAACAAATGGTAACGTTGTGCTCGTTGGTCACTCGTCGAGTAACATCTTTAATAATGGCAAATATAAATTTGCCTTTGTGCTGCTTAACCGCTTACAAGTTGGCGATACATTTATGCTTAACTACAATGGCAAACGCTATACCTATAAAATTTTCGAACGAAAAATAGTTAAACCAAATGAAGTATCAGTACTTGGGCCTAGTGGTCGCACGGCTACTGCGACACTCATTACCTGCGACCCACCAGGAAGCAACATTAATAGGCTCGTCATGGTTGCTGATCAAATTGGACCAAGCGTGAACGATAACATTGCCGCAAGCCCAGCACCTGCAGTACCGCAAACTGCTGTAGTGCCTGGTAACTCTATAAGCTTATTCCAAAGGCTCTTTGGCTGGCTCCTCTAAACAAAACGCTAGCCAGCTTTATCCCAATCGAGTAGAGAACTTAACACCTGGAAGAATGGGTTACTAGGGTGCTCTACAGAATTAGTTTAGCGTTCTGAAATCCAACTTTTCCTTCGGGTTCAAGCACAAAGGTATATAAAAACTTATAGTCTTTATCGAAATAGGCGTTGAACTCTAGCATACCCGTTACGAGGTTCTGAGCATTCGTACCATCAAAGTCAAAGGCAAACACGCGACCATCGCTGTTCACTGTTAATCGGTGACCATCCATCCATTTGGCTTGCTGGCTTACATCGATTGATAACTGCATTTCATATCGATACAACCTACCATCCTCTGCATCATAGACTACAAATTGCTTGCCTGATTGTACTGCAACAAAACGCGAATTATCAGAAAAAGAGGCGAATTGTGGATCTTTAATACGCATACTGACTTGCGGAGAAGCCTGTGTCGTACTGTTGGCTTTAACTCGAGATAGAGGATCGCGGTAAATACGCATGAGCTCGCTTGATGGCGAGCCAGCAGTGTATATCCAAGTACTATCAAATTTCGCAAGATTCAATAAATATTTGTTATTAGGGTCTCTATCTATTGGCCGTAAGTTATACTTATTTTTCTGGTCAGTAAGGGTGATAAGATTTGTCTGGTTTACTTTCGCACCATCATACGTTGCATAAAAAATAATATTATCACCGTGAGACTTGAATGCCACAACGCCTGTCACAAATGGTTCACTCACATCGCCTGTTTTAAGTGATGCGTTGCGTATTTCGCCCTTAGTAGCCGAAAAAGCATAAAACTTATCAGATTTCTTATCTCTTAGAGAAAGTTCTTGGTCGACTGTAAGGCTCAACGCTTTTGTGATATTGATACTTTGATCAGCATTTTCTCTATCAAACAATATATAGTTGCGTGCACCGCTGGGAAGTGTTTGCAGGAGTAATAGATGCTTATTGTCATCAGCCCATTCAATAGGCTTTATGGTACCGTTTAAGCCATTTTCACTCGATAAAGCCGTTACTGGTAATGTCGAAGTAATAGGGTTTTCTGCCGGTTTTAATATATCGGTTATTGATAATAACAGTGAGTCCGAAGCTTGCTGGTAGACGAGCCAATGCTTATCGGGGCTCTGAGATGACCAAGCAGGGCTTACGGGCAACACTCTTGTGATACCAAGCGGGATGTCTTTAGGGAATAACCTTGGATAAAGCATATATTTGACGTCACCACCGTCTATTGCAAATTGCTTTGTCCAGTCCCGGTATTTATCCGCACTAAGCTTGATAGTGTGCGTACCTTCGGGCAGTGTTAGGCGAGCATTCGTTTTGTCACCAGCGAATTTTCCATCAAGAGTTATGTTCGCCGAAACGGGGTTCGCATCAAGAAATAGTAATCCGCTCCTTGTCACGCCTTTATCTCTGTCATATCCAAAACCTTGCGCTTGGTACACTAAAATTGTGGTCGCTAAAGCAACGACTATCGCAAGTAATACATAGCCGATGAACAAACGGATGGTGCGAGCTTTTTTTGCAGCTGGATCTAGAAATTCCATAATTGTTGGATGCAAACCTAATTGTAGACTGTTTCGGGTGTTTTAACTAGTTGCTTGAACAGCGTAATTCTTATAAAGCACTTGCGGTAGCCTCACTAAAAGCGTTACTATTACATATAAGAACCTGAACAAGAACGAAAACAAGGTGGCAGCGAAAACAATCATAGAAATTAACGGCCGAAAGTACGACGCCCTAACAGGGAAGATTGTTGCTGACGTGGCAGGTACAGATTCAACAAAAAGCGAATCTGCAGTTCATGCCGTACAAAGTAGCGGCGTGATTGATGGCTTTCAAAAGCCAAAACGTAAGCTTCAAAGTTCTGTCACACCCCGCGCACCAATAGCCAAAAAAACTCAAAAAGCCCAAACACTTGCCCGTAATATTGTTAAAAAACCCGTTGCTGGCCAAAAACCAAAAGTACCGATCCAAGCCTCAATGCCAAAAAGAGAGTTGTCGGTCGCTGAAACGCGACGTAAAATTCTGAGCAAATCTCCTCCTGCTCGACTTGAGCGTGCCCATAACACAAAGCAGAGTATGTCAGTTGCTCGATTTTCAAGCACCCATAATGTTGCCAAACCTGTGGTTACGGCACCAATTGCGGTCGCCCGTGAACAAGTCGTAAATGCTGCTCCAATCCCGAGCGCTCCACCCATTACGTCACACTCCAATAATCACCCAACTAAAAAACAGGTTTTTACACACCCGTTGGCTGGTGCCAATGCGCATTTAGCGCTACCTCCAAAAAAACGGCGCATTCATCAGCGTGCCGCTGATACACTTCGTGTGAGTACACGGTTTGCCAGCATAGCTGCTGCATGTCTGGCTATTGTTGTCTTGAGCGGTTTTTTTGCCTATCAACGTATTCCAAACATTAGTATGCGTGTTGCAGCATCGCGAGCCGGTTTTGCCGGAACCGTGCCTGCAACCACACCTGCGGGATACGCCTTTAAGGGGCCTATTCAATACGAAAATAACGCTATTATTGTTGGCTACCAATCAAACAGCGATAATCGAGCCTTTAAAATTGTGCAGCGCCCCAGCAGCTGGTCAAGTGAGCAACTTTTAAGCAATTTTGTTACCGGAACAAACATGCGTTATCAAACATACAACGACCGCGGATTAACAGTATATGTCCTCGATAACTCCAGTGCCGCATGGGTAGACAACGGTATTTGGTACACGCTCAGCGGCACCAATACCTTATCAACTGAACAAGTGCTAGCCATGGCTGCCTCGATGTAAATCTATGTGCCTCTGTTACAATAGCTACTAATGACTGAAATTCGAACACGTTTTGCACCGAGCCCAACAGGCTATATTCATGTAGGTAATATCCGGGCAGCTCTCTTTCCGTGGCTTTTGGCGAAGCAAAAAAATGGTACGTTCATACTACGTATCGAAGATACTGATCAAGCTCGTTTCGTCGAAGGCGCAACTGATCTTATCGTTGAAAGCCTTGGCTGGCTGGGCATCGAATGGAATGAAGGCTACTTAGTTGGTGGTGAACACGGACCTTACATTCAAAGTGAGAGAACCGAAACATACCTACTTTGGGCTCAAAAACTAATCAAAAAAGGGCTCGCGTATGCAGACCCCTATACGAGCGCTGAAGTTGAAGTATTTCGCGACGCAGCCAAAAAGGCAAAAAAGCCTTTCTTATACCGTGATAATCGGCCCGCGAATCCGCCAGTTTGGGACGGCACACAGCCTCTACGCCTTAAAGTAGCAAACCCCAAGCGGTTTACCTGGCAAGATCCTGTTATGGGAGAGCTATCTGCCGGCCCCGAAGCACTCGATGATTTCATACTCGTTAAAAGCGATGGCTTGCCAACCTACAATTTTGCACATATCGTCGATGATGCCGAGATGGGCGTCACACATGTTATTAGGGGGCTCGAGTATATTTCGTCAATTCCTAAATACTTGAGTCTGTATGAAGCACTTGAACTTGAGGTACCAGTACTTGCTTGTCTGCCGCATATTATGGCACCAGACGGCAAGAAAAAACTCGGTAAACGGGATGGCGCGAAAAGTGTTAGCGAATACCATGAGCAGGGTATACTCCCCGAAGCAATGTTAAATTTCTTGGCCAGCATGGGCTGGAACGACGGTACTGAACAAGAGATTTTTACCCGTGAAGAACTTATCGAAAAATTCAGTCTCGATAGAGTACAACGCTCAGGCGCACGATTTGATGAACAGCGTCTGCTTTGGATGAACGGCACCTGGATCCGCTCGCTCTCACTCGACGACTTATTCAGTCGCTGCAATAACTATTTTCCAAAAAGTGCTGATAGCGCCGATGAAACGTACAAAAAAGCCGTTTTAGGTTTAGTGCAAGAACGTCTAAAATTTTTGGCTGAGTTGCCAGAACTTACGAGCTTTTTCTTCGAAGAGCCTGATGCAAATTTATCACTTATTACCGACAACAAGCAGCTTAAAAAGCTCGAGACAAGCGAGCTAAAGACCCTTTTGCAGGCAGTACACAGTTCGCTCAATGACTGCGATTTTACCGCCGAATCAGTGCAAGCATCACTCAACGCGTTACTTGAATCGACAGGCCAAAAACCGGGTGTTTTGTTTAGCCTTGTACGGGTTGCAACGACGTGGGCGCCATTTAGCCCAAATCTTGCTGAAAGCTTGGCAGTTCTAGGTAAAGAAACAAGCCTTGCACGCATCGAAAAAGCAAGCCAAATTCTCTGATTGAACGTGCTACAATAAGCACAAGCATAACGAGAGAAAAAACACGTGTTAGACAATTTCAAACCGGCCGCACCAAAACGACCAAACAATCTAAATTCTTCACCCGTTTCAGACCAAGACGTACTCGCATCGTTCGGTTCAGCTAATGCGGATAATTCTGCTCCACAACAACTACCTGAACCTGTTGTATCGACTCCCGATTCACCCGAATCCCAAGAATCTGCAAAGTTCAGAGTTAAGACAAGTAAACCAAGCAAGAAAAAACGTAACTTCATTTTTGCAGGTATTATTCTGCTTATTGTTGCTGCGCTCGCGGCAGGCTACTGGTGGACTCATAAAAAGGTAGCAACAACCGCAAATGGCCAGACAACAGTTGTTGCCATAAAAAAAGTAGAAAAACCTAAAATTTATTCACCCCTTACGGGAGTTGAAGTCGCAAGCCAAGATCTTGCTAACCGACCTGTTACAGGTGTTATGATCGAAAATAGCCCTGACGCCCGTCCTCAAAGCTCACTCGATCAAGCCGGTGTGGTGTTCGAAGCAATCGCTGAAGGCGGGATCACCCGTTTCTTAGCGTTATTTCAAGAGGCCCAGCCAAATTATATCGGACCAATTCGTAGCGCTCGGCCCTATTATGTTGAATGGGCAAAAACGTTTGATGCAAGCTATGCCCATGTCGGTGGTAGCCCAGATGCGCTTGCGCTCATTAAGACTTTGGGGGTCAATGATCTTGATCAATTTGCAAATGGTAATTCATACTACCGTATCAACTCCCGAGAAGCACCCCATAATGTCTACACTGATTTTACAAAACTTGATGCCCTCAATACGAGCAAAGGCTACACTTCAAGTAAATTTACATCCTGGGAACGCAAAATTGATGTGAAACAGACGCCAACTGCCTCAATTATCGACTTAAGCGTTTCGGGCCCAACCTACAGCCCACGTTTTACGTATGATGCGGCAACTAATAGTTACTTGCGACTCCAAGAGGGAGAACCACACTATGTACTCGATAAAGATCAAACCACGAAAAAGCAGATTAATCCTAAAACAGTTGTCGTACTCGTAACGGCCTACAGCCTTGATAACGATGGCTACCATAGCTCATATAAGACCACTGGCTCAGGCACTATGTATGTATTCCAGGATGGCATTGCCAGCACAGGCACTTGGAGCAGAACAGGTGCAACAACCCAATATGTCTTTACAGATAAAAATGGTCTACCAATGAAGCTTAATCGCGGCCAAACATGGATCACTCTCGTATCAAGTGACAGCGCAGTGAGTTACAAACCATAATTATGATTCCATTTTTAATACCCTTAAAAGAAAGTATCTGGCTCCGAGTTGCAGCCTTATCATTCAGTAGTGGTTTTATCGCAGTACTTTTTTGGATTATCGGCACGGAGCTACTACCTGTTGGAGATACAATACTCGCACTCAGTGTGGGCGCATTATGCCTCGGTATTTCTGTTATTTTCGGAAAACTCGTTGCTGGATACGCCGTGCAATCAACTGACTTCTTGAGTAAAGCAATTTTACTGGTGTCACGTAGTGAATCAAATGTCGAACCGCCTGACCCAAATTCGTTAAGTGTTCCAAGCAGAGCATTTTTACAAAGTTTAGCCACGAGCATTTATAACTTAGGCGAGATTGGCACATCGGCTAGCTATGCCAAACAGGGTAAAAATACTTTTTTTGAAACGCTCGCCCATACCATCGCTATCCCTGTTATTGTGCTCAACAAAGCCCAAGAAATTACGTTCATTAATCAGTCGGCCCTCGATTATTTTGAATTAACCGCTGAAAATACGCTCAATAAGCCGATTTATGACGTACTCAATCTTTCGTTCGTGAGCAGCGTGACACTCGAGTCGTGGCTAGCCGAATCAAGCAAGAGCCGCGTAACGGCAACAGAGGTTTGGGAGCGGGTTCGACACGCAATGGATGGCGGTGGTAGAAAACAATTTGATATGGCATCACACTTTAGCAAAGATGATGCGAACGGGATAGAAACGACGCTCGCCTTGTTTGATAGAACTCGTCATTACGAGCGCGATGATCATGACCTGACATTTGTCGCTTTGGCAGTTCATGAACTTCGAACACCGCTCACCATCATGCGTGGCTACATCGAAGTCTTCGAAGACGAAATAAGCCAAAGCCTTAACCCTGAACAAACTACTTTTATGCATAATATGAGTGCCAGTGCTCAGCAGCTCACTGCTTTTGTTGCCAATATCCTCAACGTTGCTCGAGTCGAAGAGAACGCACTTGTGGTACGCCTCAAAGAAGAAAAATGGCCAGAAGTACTCACCGGTGCCTGTCGAGACATGGAGCTCCGTGCTAGTGTCCATAACAAGAAACTTGTCTATAAAACCGCTCCTGATATGCCGACGGTCGCAGTGGATAAGGTCAGTATTTACGAAGTTCTCAACAACTTACTTGATAACGCCGTAAAGTACACACACACTGACGAAGATATTATTATTGAAACCTATGTCAAAGACGGTTTCATCGAAACAACTGTCACTGATAAAGGCGTCGGCATCCCTGATGCGCTCATTGACCACGTATTCGACAAGTTCTACCGAGCCCACCAAAGTAAAAACAGTGTCGGTGGCACCGGGCTCGGGCTGTTCTTGAGTCGATCGATTATTACTGCCCACGGAGGCACGATATGGGTCCGCAGTAAAGAAGGTGAGGGTAGTGTCTTTGGCTTTACACTGCCAATTTTTGCAAATGTCGCTAACCAAATAACAACCGAAGATAATGGCGAAATTGTGCGCGGGGCACACGGTTGGATTAAAAATCATTCGTATTACAGGGGGTAATTATGGAACAAGCACAAAGTAACGGTAGAAAAATATTATGCATCGAAGATGAACATTTTATTAGTGAACTGTACGCGCGCGCACTGCGTCAGGTGGGCTATGATGTCACGACGATGCTCAGTGGCGAAGATGGCCTTCGCGCCGCAAAAAGCAATGAATATGACATCATTCTGCTTGATCTTATGATTCCCGGTATTACCGGCTTTGAAGTGTTGCGTCGCTTGCGAGAAGAGTCTCCTGACTTAAAATCAAAAATTATCATTACGACTAATCTTGATCAAGAAGATTCAGACCGCGAAGAAATCGAAAGTAAGGCGGACGGCTACTTGATAAAGGCAGAATTTACCCCCCGTCAGCTCGTGCAGATTATTAATGACATTGCTGACGGCAAGCAGCCAAGCGATAGTTATCTCGAGTAACTATTCAATAACAAAGCTCAACACAAATGTATTCACCCCTTCACCCTAAGTCACCACTGCGCATATTTGCGTTTTCAGTTATTGCAAGCATCGCAATTATCCTAACCGTCTTATTCAATCTAGGTGTCAGCGCACTATTCATTACGCTTATTCTGGTAATCATCGAAATTACCTTTAGTTTTGAAAATGCAATAATCAACGCTAAAATTCTGCAGCATTTAAGTCGTTTTTGGCAAAACATGTTTTTAACTGTAGGTATTGTAATTGCAATTTTTGGAATGCGCATTGTTTTCCCGATAGCTATTGTGGCTTTTACAGCCAATATTCCCTGGAATGAGGTACTTAATCTCGCTCTTAATGAACCAGAAGTATATTCTGAAAAACTCACTACTGCGGCCCCTACGATAACCTCTTTCGGCGGAGCATTCTTAATGATGCTAGCAACAAGCTTTTTTTTCGATAAGCGACGCGGTGTGCATTGGTTTGGCTACATCGAAGAACCTATGCAGCGACTGGGCTTTACCTGGGTGCCGTTTTTAATTACAAGTTGCACCATTGCTGGGCTTGCGTTATTGCCGGCCAATAAACACCCTAACGAGACTCTTATAGCGGGCTTTGTAGGTATCGGGCTGTACGTTTTCGTGCACGTACTATCAGAAATATTCAGTAAAACGCAAAAACAAAAGAAAAATATAAAAGTCCAGACAGGGCTTGTTGCGTTTAGTAGTTTTCTTTACCTTGAGATCCTAGACGCCAGCTTTAGCCTCGATGGAGTGATAGGGGCTTTCGCCGTAACAAACCAAGTAATTTTAATCGCCGCAGGGCTCGGAATTGGTGCTATTTGGGTTCGTTCTCTTACGATATTTATGGTCCGACGCGGAACCCTTAAAACATATCGCTACATCGAACATGGCGCTTTTTATACGGTCAGTATTCTTGCTTTCATACTACTCCTTGAATCTTTAGTACATATACCCGAAGCAGTCGCCGGACTCCTAGGAATCCTCATCATTACGTCTAGTATATTTGCCTCTAAAAAGCCCGCAAAAAAGTTGTCAACATGACAGCCCTTGTATCACGGTGTAGAATAGACGCTGTATGCAACTCAAGAAAATTGTAATCGCTACACCTATTAGCTTTGCAAATAAAAAACAAATCGCGCCAGGCGTATGGTCGTTTAATTTTAGCCTTCACAAGCAACTTGAGTGGAAAGCGGGCCAACACGTCATTTTATTTATAAAGACACCTGACGGCAAAAGAGTGCGCAGGGCATTTTCGTTATCATCAGCCCCAAGCGAAAAATTTATCACAATTACTACCCGAATCAATGAATCACCGAGCGAATTTAAAGATACGCTAAAAAAACTCAAGAAAGGTGACACCCTAAGCTTACGCGGCCCGATTGGACGTTTAGTGGTGGACCCTACAAGTGAGACAAAATATGCTTTCTTAGCTACAGGCATAGGCATAACACCATTTCGCTCAATACTTAAAGACATGTCAGAGCATACTGTAAAAAACAAAGTAACCGTTTTTTTTGCAGGCAATAAAGATAATCATTTTTTTAGAGATGAGCTAAGTGAGCTCAATGCTAAAATGCCCAATTTAAAAATAAAATACATCTACTATCCCGATAGGCTTATGGGCAGCACTATAGAAGAACTTCTCGATCAAGAAATACTCGAAACAACGTTCTTTTTATCAGGCTCTTCACGAATGATTAAAAGCTACCGACGCACCCTAACAGGCCTCGGTGTGAGTCGTAAGAATATTAAAAGCGATACATTCATAGGCCTCAGACCTCACGGCGCTCCGACAACTGAAGTTTCAAAAAAGTAAACGACCCTCGTTTTCACGAGAGTCGTTTTTTCTTTTTTTGCGGCGCTAATTAAAGCACACCATCAAATAGTACGCCCTCAATTATGTAACTGCAAGAATATTTTAAAAGCTGTTATGCTTTACGCTTAAAGTGCTATAGTTGCAGATATGAAAAGTGCATTATTTGTTACCGTACTCGTCTTGCTAACGCTTGCAGCAAGCGCCCCTGCATCGGCTCAAAATACACAAGATTTCGGTATAAATTTTTTTGATGCTCAGTATACGTTGTCTAAAGATAGCAAAAACGTTTCTGTACTCTCAACAAATGAATATATACAGGCTCAGTTTCCAGACATCGACCAAAATCATGGCATACTGCGGGCCTTGCCATTATCCTACAATGGGCACTCGATAAGCCTTTTGGTATCGACTGTAGACAATGCGTTTGGTCCAATGACACCGGCTACAAGCAACCGGAGCTACGCTACATCAGATCAGAATGGCAACCGTGTATTAAAAATTGGCGATGCTGGCATATACGTGCACGGCACGCAAAATTATCATATCGGGTACTCCTCCAAAAACGTAACGAGAAGTTCAAACGGTTATGATGAATTATTTTGGAATGTGAATGGTACACAGTGGCAGCAAACTATGCAGGTTGTCCATGCCAGCCTCAAGCTTTCACCTGAGCTTGCAAACAGCCTTGATGATAGTAAAGCTCCTGTTTGCTTTACCGGTACGGCTGGCAGTGTAGCCCACGACTGCACTATAGATAAAATCATCAACGTAAACGGTTCAACAAGCTTCATCGTAACTGCTAAACCAGTGTTCAATGCAGGTGAAAACTTAAGTTTTGCTATTGCCTTTAAGCAAGGCACCTTCGCAGTATTTAAGCCTTCCACTTGGGCTCGAATTCAGCCTATTTTTGCAGGAGTTATGGGTACCGGTATCGTGCTAACTGCACTTTTTTTGGCTACGAGGCAGTGGCAAAAATACGGTCGCGATCCAAAAGGGAGAGGCACAATCGTACCTGAGTATCAACCACCGAAAGAGTCAAGTTTACTCATGCATGAATACGTTTTACATGAAAATGGCCGCCCAGTTGCAATCACCGCACAAATAATCAATTTAGCAATTCGTGGGTATGTTCGAATACTCGATACAGAAAAAGATAAGCTCATAGGCAAGAGCCATGTGTTTAGCCTTGAACAGCTAAAAGCCTTTGATGATCTTGCTCAAGATGAAAACCAAGTTGCGACCATGATATTTGGACCAGCTTCAACAGTTGGCACTGTTGTATCGCTTGACTCTCTAAAGAACAAACTCTCGGCTGAAACTGCGCTCCTTTGGAAGACTGTAGGCGAGCAGTCAGTATCTGATGCTTACTTCGTAAGTGACCCTAAAAAGGCTATCGGAACATATATAAGTATTGGGATTGGTTGTTTTGTTGTCGGTTTTGGTGGATTCTTCTTTGGTGGGATAATTGGTATAGCCTGGGGAGTAGCCCTCACAATTAGCGGGGTCATCTTGCTCATTGTTTCTCGCTATATGCCAGCTCGAACCCTCAAGGGCCTTACACTGCACGATTATCTGCTCGGGCTGAAGCTTTACATACAAACGGCAGAAATAGACCGGATTGCTTTTCACCAAGGGTTGAACACTGCCGAACGTACATCGTTAGATCCAAATGACCCTGCTCAAAAAGTAAAATTATTCGAATTACTTCTTCCTTACGCCATGCTCTTTGGGCTCGAAAAAGATTGGGGAAACCAATTCAAAGATATCTACAGTGCGCCACCAGCTTGGTACGGTGGTACCATAAACAACTTTAGCACTGGCTATTTACTCGGTGGCTTGAGTGGCCTTAACTCTGCGGCAAATACCAGTTTTTCACCACCCGCAAGCAGTGGTAGCAGTGGCTTTAGTGGTGGTAGCTCAGGTGGAGGCGGCGGTGGCGGTGGAGGCGGCGGCTGGTAACTATTGTAAGTAAGCCTCATTTATGGTATTGTACGTTAAATAGGTACCCCTTATGAGTCAAGAGTTACAGACACGCGAATCTGGCCGTTCATCCGAAGTTGGTTTCATGCTAGCATCAGCTGCAGTACCGCGCAGTTTTCAAAAATCACTCCTACCCCGCGAAACAACTGACCAAGGCATCGTAACTGGCCTCAATATGATTATGGCATTCGCAATCGGCACAGCCATGCAAAGTGTTATCGATAAGGCTGCAAATAACGTTCAAAAAGTTACAAGCGCAAAAAATATTCCGCTAAAGCAAGATGATTTATCAATTATTGCTTCGGCTGTCGCACTCGGCGTAGGCGTTGGCGCGCAGAAACTCTTTGTACAAAAAGAAGAAGAAAAACTGACTCGCGCGACCGCACGCACAACCGGATACTGGCTTACTAATGTGGCAGCTGCCGGGCTCATTGCTGGTAGTCTCGAAAAGACAGTTATTGCTGCAGCTGGTACGGCTAATGAGCGCGACGCAATCAAACGACGACGATTCTTATTGCCACTCGTAGTGCCCGTTGGAGCACTTATGACTATCACGCGTGACCACTTCAAATATCGCAACGATGTTGTAGAGGCAGAAGTAAAAGATGAGATCAGCCCAATTAAATCTGTAGGAATTGGCATTGCAGTTGCGAGCGTTCTTGGCCTCGTGTCATTCGCTGAACGAAAAACTGCGCAAGTGGTTGATGATTTTGTTGATGAAAAAGCACCTTATCTTAAAAATTCATGGCTACCAATTGGTCGTGCAGTTTCCCTTGGCGCAATCGGGCTTGGCCTGTACGCTACCGTCCATCAACTCTATAAAAGGATCGAAAACGGTGCCGATAAACTCGAAGAAAACTTTAGTGATGTACCAAGCACACCATACGTTAGTGGGAGCAGCGAAAGCAACGTAGACTGGTCGACACTTACACTTCAGGGTCGTCGACATATTGACGGGCGAGTGCCAAAAGTAAAAATCAGTCAAGTCATGCAAACTACACCTGCAAAAACCTTCGAACCTATCCGTGTATTTATTGGGCTTGATAGCGCACCTACAGAAGTCGAACGAGTTACGCTTGCTATTGATGAGCTTAAACGAACTGGTGCTTTCGAGCGTGAAACTATCGTAGTTGTATCACCAACTGGTACTGGCTATGTAAATTACGTCTTTAGCGAATCAGTCGAATATATGTCAGGCGGTAACTGTGCCAGCGTCGCGCTACAATACTCAAAACGACCATCGCCAATGTCGCTTGACCGCGTGCCTGAAGGCCGTGATCATTTACGAATGCTCGTAATGGGCATTAACCGTGAACTTAAAAAAATGCCCCTCAAAAAGCGACCCCGAATTGTACTATTCGGTGAAAGCCTCGGCGCCTGGACGAGCCAAGAAGCATTCGCTGGTGGCGGAACGGACATTATGGACGCCTATAACATTGATAGGGCATTTTGGATTGGTACACCAGCCGGTAGCCAATGGGCAAAACAAGTTCTTCAGCAAGAACGCTATGACACTATTAAAGGACAGGTGGCTGAGTTTAATGATTTTGGGCAGTATGAGAAGTTGTCACCAAGTGCAAAAAAGAAACTTCGCTTCGTGCTTTGTACGCACGATGATGACCCAATACCTAAGTTTGGCATAAGCTTACTCGTACAATCACCGCCTTGGTTAAAGCATGGCGTAGAACGTGCACCTACAATCCCAAAGAGCAATCACTATCGAACGCCACTCACGTTTATCCAGACCATGGTCGACATGAAAAATGCACTCAAGCCAATCCCGGGTCAGTTTGTGGCGGTTGGTCACGACTACCGTGCCGATATTGCAGATTTTGTTCGGGCAGTATACGGCTTTAAGATTACCGAAAAACAGATGACTGCCATTAATGCTGCACTTCGAGCATCTGATGTCGAACGCGGCAAAACACAGGGTTAATTCAACAGTCCTTTTCGCGCCAATGCAGCTATACTAGTAATATTATGGCTTTTGCGCTTAACCTTGCTACCGAAAACCAAACGATTATTGTTGATGCCGTCCTAATTCTTGTAATACTGTTATACGGTACAGTTCTTGCCCGCTTTATTCCACGCAAAGCACACATAAGCTCCAATTTACTTGCAGTGCTTGTTACGGTTGGGTTTGGGCTATTTTTAGGGCTCAGCCTCCCTCAAATGGGCCTCACACTCGATGGTGTTAAGAACGTTGTTATTATTTCGGCTCTCGCAACCGGAGCAATATTTGTAGCAACGTTCGCAGTGTCGTTTTTGCCTTTCTTAAAACATATTTTCTTAGGCGAATCGTTCGCCAATGCACGCGTTAGGTCTGTTTTTTTTGAGGCAGGTTTTCGTATCCCGCTTGGTACGGCGCTTGTAGAAGAAATTCTATTTCGCGGTGTTTTGCTGGGCATTTTATTACAGAGTTACTCGCCACTTACTGCAAGCCTGATCGCGGCCACAGTGTTCGGCCTTTGGCACATAGCTCCATCAATTAATAGCATCGAAAGTAATACGGCTGTTCAGGAGCGACTGCGCTCGAAAAGTCTTCATGCAAAAGGCTCGGTTTTAGGGATTGTGCTCGTCACCTTTACGGCTGGCATGTTTTTTAACTGGCTACGGATTGTTTCAGGCACCATTTTAACAACCTGGCTCGTCCATTGGGCCATAAATTCAAGTGGTGCGGTAGCATCAGCAGTACAGGGTGCCATACAGCGTAAAAAACTGTTGTAATATTCAAAAAATGGTATTATGAGCATAAGCTTTTTTGCAAAAGCAAAATTTAAAAGGAGAAATATATGCGGAAACAAACTCAGAGCGGCTTCGCTATCATCGAAGCAGTGCTGATTGTTGTTGTGCTCGCGCTTTTGGGCGGAGTAGGCTTTTGGGTCGTATCCAAAAATAAGTCAACCCAGCAATCGGCTAGTCAAAGTAGCGTCGAGACCAAAAAGCCCCTTGAAACTGCCAAAGCACCAACCGCTGCAGTAGAACAAAGTCTTTCTCAATCAATAGATGTTGAAACTGCGGCCGATGATGATGGCGCAGCAAGCGTAGAAAAAGAAATAGACAGCGCAGTTAGCGCTAGCGCAACAGTAGGAGACAGCTTCAATGAAAACAATCTCTAAATTTATATCAGGCGTAAGCCTGTCAGTGTTTACCGCATCTGTTCTTGTAGCCGTACCAGTATATGCGCGACAAGGTGCTGACAATACAACGCCTGAAGCACCTAAATCAAGCGAAGTATCTTCAAATTCGGGCTCAGGGTCTGGTTCTAGCGGCATCCAATCTGCTGTCTTATGCAAAAACATCGATACTGTCGTTTCTAAAACTACTGGTGAAGTATCAAAAAGAGGTGGTAGCTCTAACGCAGAATGGCAAAAACGTGCCAGCAATATTCAAACAAAACGCACCGAATGGCTCGCTAAAGTTACGGCTGCCCGTGCCGAAGCTGCTAAAAAGCGTGACGAAAACTTCGTAAAACTTGATACAGCAGCAACAACTGATACTCAAAAAGCTGCCGTTGCAAAATACAAGCAAGCAGTACTTGATGCTGTCACTGTTCGACAAGTCGCACATGATGCCAACTTTGTCACGTATTTCAAAGCAGTTGATGCTTTACTAGCCAGCCAAAAAAACAATAGCGGTGGTGATGTAGCTGCGTTCCAGACAGCTGTTGCAGCAGCAATTAGCACTGCAAAAGCAAGTTGCGCAAGTGGTGCATCGGCTGATTCAATCAAGACGGCACTCAATGCTGCACTTAAAGCAGCTCGCGAAAGTTTCAAGGGTCAACGAACTCAAGATCAGGGCACTATCAAGTCTCAACTTGAAACCCTTAAGAAAACTCGTAACGATGCCAACAAAAAAGCAAATGAAACGTTCAAAGCCACTGTCGAAGCAGCTCGAACTGAGCTCAAAGCTGCGTTCCCAAGTACCAGTACCGACAAAGTATAAATAACTTGAGGTATCTAAAAAACGCGCTCCTGATGAGCGCGTTTTTTATGTGGTAAATAACAACTGCTAAACTTTAAGCAAAAGTACGCCGACCTACTCGCCTGAAACAGATTGGCGAGCTTCGACGAAACCGCGTATTATTAAGCAATATGCAAAAATATTCAATTATTGTTTTCGGCGGGGCAGGGCGTACCGGTAGTGAAGTTGTTAAGCTCGCCCTTGAGCAAGGGTATACCGTGAGCGCATTCGTATACCACAATCCGCCGGCAAGAATTTTACCTGATAGCCCACAATTAAAGATTATCGAAGGTAATGCTCGCGACTATCAGCAAGTTAAAGCCGCTCTTACAGGCCACGATGTCGTCATAAACATAATTGCACCTAAAATTGGCGATAAAAAGAACTATGATATTTCGGTTGTTGCTTCACAAAACATCGTAAAAGGCATGCAAGAGCTGGGCATTAAGCGCTACATTGGCCAAGCCGGTGCCTGGGCGACCGAATACATCGAAGATGCTAGCTTGCTCATGCAAATCGGCTTTAAAGTTTTTTGGCCACTCCGTCAGATTTATTCGTTCAAAAAAAACGAAGACCGTATCGTAAAAGACACTCCGCTCAACTGGACACTAGTGCGCTGTGGCATATTATCAAACGGCAAATTAGCGCCCGTAAAAACACACATGCCACGCTATAAGTGCGGCTTACTTGAAATACCCCATATTTCGCGCAAAAGTGTCGCCCAGTTTCATCTTGATATCCTCGATAACCCCGAGTACTACAAGCAAACACCAGTTATTTTTAGCTAAGTTGTAAGATTTAGTCCCACAAACCAAATATAGCTACTGACAAAAATTATTACTATTGAGACGAAAATAAGAGTCGACGCTGCTTTATATCTATAATAATAAAACGCCGATAAGACTACAGAAATTAAAAGCGCAAAAACAGCAGGCGGGCCCGTTCTATCAGTTAGGTTTAGCGCAACATCATGAACATTCTTGCCAACCGAAATCATGTAATACATTGCCATAAAAAAAGCCGCAAAATCTACGAGAGTCACTCTATTGATTAGCGAAATTCTTTTACTTCTTTTAGACTCGGCTACTGTAGTCTCTTTTTTAGATATAACGCTCTTAGCCACGCAAGCGACCTAGCAAGCGAAGCGCTTCGATATAGAGCCAAATAATAGTCACTATTAGGGCAAAGGCACCGTACCATTCAAACTGTTTTGGAGCCCCTTGTTTTTCCATGGTCTGAATCATATCGTAATCTAAAAACAGATTCAAAGTAGCTACAAATACCACAATTAAACTAAAGATGATGCCAAAGGTACCACCATCGGCAATCGCCATGTTGCTTCCTGTAAATAAGCTCACAATCCAGGTGACAAGATAAAATAGGGCGATACCCAGTGTGGCAATAATAGTCCCAATACGAAACTTGTTTGTCACCTTAATTAAGCCAGCCTGAAAGAACCAAAGCGATACAAAAAAGATTGCGCCCGTAAGGCCAATGGCCTGCAGTACAATGCCGTTAAATTCAACATTGTATAGTTGCGAAATCGCACCGAGTACGTAACCCTGAGAAAGTGCGTAGATACTACCGCCAATGGCAGCAAATTTTGGCACAAAAGCCGTTGTTATGGCAGCCACAAATGCCACAACAGATAAAACACCAACTAGCATAAGATTAGCGCTCGCACTGGCTGCGGCTTGCCAACCAAAATAGCCCGCACCAACGGTTAAGGCCAAAAAGAATAGTGTTTTTAGGGTTGTGCCAGTAATAGTTGCATTTTTAGTGCTCTCGAGCGCTTTTAAACGTTCAAGGGTCTTTTTCGATAGAGCCGGGTTGCTACTTTTATCCATACTATTCCTCCGTTTTCGTATAGATACAAGTATACGATATGTGACCGCTGTAATCCTAGCCTTGTTTTGGTGATTCGGCTGCGTTTACGTGCGTATTACCGTATGCACCGGCATTAACGCCCATTCGATACTGAATCGTAAATCGTTCACTCTCGCTGCCTATGCTTGTAACGGCGTGTGCAACTCGTATATCGGTGCCATCAGGCCGTTCATAGAGGCCTTTCGCCCTAAATACAAGCGCTCCAAGCGCACTCGCGTCAATACTGGCGATAATATCATCTTCTATTGTTTCGACCGGCGGGCGCCTCTCTGTAAAACCTACAATGCCATTTCCGCTTAACGTGGCAGAAATAACCAGTAATTTGTCTGCTTTATGGTCTTTATGCCAACCGAGCGCCATTTTGGCTCCTGCTGGATAAATCTGCACTGCGGCTTCGTCAACACTAAACTCTGCAACATTTGGAAACATATCTACTGTTGAGGCAACGGCAAGGTCGCCAAGCAGGGCTCCAAGCTCTTCAACTTTTGCAAAATGGTGCTCTTTAGTTAAATCAATCACTAAACGCTCAAATATCTGATTAACCGCCGCACCATTCGTGTCCCAAATAGGCTCAACCTGGCCAGTACCACGCACCTCGCCCATAACCTCGTCGGCTAGCTCCTGCGAAAACGCACTAGGTATATACCAAGCGCCAAGATACGGGTCACCAAGGTGTTCGGGCTTTTCATAGCGGGGCACTAAACTCATAAGCCTATTAAAACTGCTACGTAGCGCGAACGCAAGCAAAAGCGTTATTAGCTAGATACGTGCAAAGTGCATAGCGGTAATGGTGCAGCCATTTTGTGTATCGATAGCTTCACTTACACCCATGTAATTGAAGTTACCGACCATAATAGCGTAATGGGTAGGGCTAGCAACCAGTGCCGCAAACGCCGCATCTCGCGATGGGTAACAACGTGCGAGGTTTTCTCCTACCAACTGTGCAGGAGGGACCATTTTCCAAATGTAATCACTAAACTGTGTACCATCTGGGTCTTCGTGCGCCCAATAGTGCTTTGCTGCCATATTATTGGCTTTATTGGCAGATGATTCGTTTAGCTCGATAAGTAAACGAACAGGAGGTAAGCCATTTTTCGCACGTAGTTCATTTACTTTAACAGCATAAAACGCGTCAACCGAACTCGTTACAACTGGAGGCGTATTTTTTGAAGCCGCCGCTGGCGCACTTACGCTATAGCCACTTAAGGTACCAATGCTAACCATTAATGCGATAAACCAACCAATGATAATAATGCGCACATAGTTACGTGGCTTATTTACAGGATGAGCTGGTGCAAGATATATTGCTTCGGGGGTAGTGTGCATTTGGGTCATTGTCTTTCCAATAAAAATAACCGAGTAACCCTCGGTCTGGTACAGCAAATATTTCATTGCTTATCAATCATTGATAATATCACACTTTATGTTATTTTGTCAAGTATGTTTATCTGTTAAAGTTATGTATAAACGCTTGTGCTTTTACAAAAAAAGCATAGAATGGGCTTATAATTAAAAACACTATGCCAGCAACAAAAAAACCTAAACAATCACCGAAAAAAGCAAAAGTTCACAAAGTAGGCAACCGACTTGTGCTTGCTGCTTTCATTCTTTTTTTTGCGGCAATCGGTAGCTACTTTGTGTTCCTTTCGCAAGCGGCTTCACCACAACTTACTTGGGCGCCACCAACACTTTCGAGCCCCATCACAGTTACGCTGTCTAACTCAAATAAAAACGCAAAACTAGACCCTACAAAAGACTACATAGTTAAATTATCGGGGAAAATTACGGGCACAGGTTCGGTGAACATAAGCGGTGGCCGCAATGTAGTCTTAATTGGCGGAGAGATTAATCATACCGAAACCGGCGGCCCCGCCAATAATCCTGGCAAAGACCAGCTTGGACTTACCCTAAAAAACTGGACGGGGACTATGCACGTCGAAGGTCTATATATTTCTGGTACAACGCTTGGCGAGGGTATAGATGTTGACACGCGTAGCCCGGGTGCAATACTGCAACTACAAAATATTCGGGTTGATACAGTAAAGGGAACACAGGCTACAAACCACGCTGATATCGTACAAAACTGGGGCGGTCCCACTGTTTACCGCATAGATCGACTTACGGGCAGTACTTCATACCAGGGCTTCATGGTCCAGCCAATTCAATTCGACAGCGCTATGCTAACTAAAGAAATGGACTTTAGAAACATTAATGTTACTGGTGCAAATACTGGTTATAAATTTTTTAGGGCTTCTGGTGTAGAAAAAATTACTTTCACAAACGTCTACTTCCAGCCCAGTAGCCCAAACCCTAAAGTAGGGTACCCCGAATCAGATCCCGTTTTTAAGCAAATAAAAATTGGCCTG
Source organism: Saccharimonadales bacterium (SeqCode) (assembly GCA_038245435.1). GTDB lineage: Bacteria > Patescibacteriota > Saccharimonadia > Saccharimonadales > CAIOMD01 > JBBRSL01. The sequence continues at coordinate 29,135 of JBBRSL010000003.1, read as the reverse complement.
GCGCCAACTGATTTTGTGCCGGCAGGAGTAGCCGGGGCAGGATACGTGTCACCTGGCTACGGAACTTCGCAGACCTCAACTACAACGCCAACTACGCCGACGAATCCCACTGTTCCTACAACGCCAACTACGCCAATCGTTCCATTATCACCTATCGTCACGCCGCCAAACACCGACGGCACTGTCAGCGGCACCGTAACGGTTCAGGTCCAGCAAACTCCTTCTAGTACTGTAAAAACAGAGATTTTTGTCGATGGAGCACTAAAACAAGTTGTTACTAACGGAGACGTCACATCATTAAATACAGCCAACCTTGAAAACGGCAATCACACGGTCACCGTACGTTCAACAGACGTAAATGGAGCAATAACAGAATCTAGCTCAGAAATTGAAGTTAGCAATTCATTGTGGCGTCAAATTATTTCTCAGGCAACTTCGTCAACGGGGAAAGTAATTATTGGCTCACTCGGAGCTGCTATGCTTATAGCAGCACTATTTATCTTTAATGTGCCCCCAGTATCATTGCTCAAAAGGAGAGTCTAGTGCCCAAAAAATCCACACCTAAGAAATCCGCCGCCAAACAGACTAAACCAAATCAATGGCAATTTCGCCGAACGCTTCCTCTGCTTGCAGTAGTATTATTTGCTCTCGTTGGATCCTACTTTGTATTTTTTAGTAAAGCGGCTAGCCCAGCACTCACTTGGGCGCCTCCATCAGGTTACACAAACTATCCTGTAAAAAACGTTGGCGTCTCGACATCTACCCAAACAATCAGTGGTGGTGGCGGTGATATGCTCGTAAAACTACCAAACAGCCCGACGGGGCCAATTAATCTTACGAACTGTCGTAATGTCGTAATTATTGGCGGACAAATTAACATCCCGGCTGGTACCGGACCAGCCTCACCCGATATTCGTGGCATCTATGTTAATGGCTGCACTGGTACCGTTCATATTGAAGGCGTTTACATTAATGGCGATATCGCTACTGCAGAAGGTGATGGCATAGCTATCCAGGCACCAAACGCCATTGTGCAGATTCAAAATGTGCGTATCAACAAACTCTATGGCGCTTACGATACTGCAAGCCATAATCACTCAGATATTATTCAGCCTTGGGGTGGGGTAAAAGAACTCCGCATAGACCACTTAACAGGTAGTAGCAGTTACCAAGGATTCCAGATTAATGACGACACTGGCCACATTGGTAAAGTCATTATAAAAAACGTAAACATCGGTGATTCAGGCGTTACGCCTCCGGATGGTAAAGGTGGGTATTACCTCTGGGTTAAATGTGGCACAGCTACAACCTACAGCTTTAGCAACTTTTACGTACAGCCAAGAAGTGGCCGATCTCTAGGCAGTAGCCTGTGGGATGGTGGTTGCGGGCTCAGCGCAAGCAGTAGTAGCGCAACCTACACGAACAGCGCAGTTACCGGCTCAATTTCAAGCGGAAAACCAGCCTCTGGAGACTTTGTACCCGCCGGTAGTGTAGGTATTGGTTACGCAGCCGCAGGTGTTGCACCTACGCCTGTTACTCCGCCGCCAACGGCACCAACCCAACCTACGCCTGTTACTCCGCCGCCTACACCAACATCTCCGACACCAGTAACACCACCACCAACAACTACACCAACCCCGAAACCTATTCCAGTAACACCACCAATAATTACGTCACCCAAAAGCCCACCTGCCAAGCCAGGTCTACCGCCTGAGCCAGTTACTGGAATAGTCACAATACAGCAGCCAGCAGCGCCAAACGCTGTTAAAACAGAGATTTACGTTGACGATAAGCTTAAAACTACCGTCACTGATTCGAGCACTGCAAGTATTAATACTGCCCAACTAAGTAACGGTGACCATACGGTAACCGTTAAAACAACTGATGCCGCCGGCAATACAACCGAATCAAGCGCAACTATGGATGTGAGCAATTCGCTCATGACTCAAGTACTTGGTCAAGCAACAACAAAAACAGGTAAAGTGGCGATAGGTGCGCTTATTGGCACTGTGGCTATTGTTGCCTTGTTCGTGTTCAATATTATTAAACTACCAAGCCTAGCATCACTCGATCGTTTTATTCGCTGAATTTAGAGAGTTAAAAAAGGTCTAAATCAGCAAGTTCTGGTGGTAAAAAGCCTTTGTGGTGTTTAAAATCGGCTTTCCATTCATAATTTTTGCCATAGCCAAGGTCTTTCATAAGCTTTGTTGGGGCGTTGCGCACATGCAGCGGGACCTGGGCTGTTGGCGTTTGCTTAGCAGCAGCCATCGCTGCATGCATTGCATCTGCCACGACACGCGACTTTTTAGCCCCTGCAAGCACCGTTGCGCAGTGAAACAGGTTGTATGAGCACTCTGGCATACCGATGCGTTCTACGGCCTGAAACGTGACCACCGCAAGGTTTAGGGCAGGGCTTGCAGCTATACCAATATCTTCACTGGCAAAAATAACCATCCGACGTGCAATAAACTTTGGGTCTTCGCCAGCATCGAGCATTCGCGCCAAGTAATAAAGCGCGGCATTCGCATCAGACCCTCTCATGCTTTTTATAAACGCGCTAATAATGTTGTAATGTTGTTCGCCTGCTTTATCATAGCCAGGCAATTTACGTTGTGCAGCTGTTTTGACCTCTTCTATGCCTACTGTTTTCTTTGTTAGCTGCAAGGCAAGTTCTAGATTACCGAGGGCTACTCGAGCATCGCCGCCACTCAGCTCGGCTAAATAATCTATGGCTTTGGCTTGTACGCGCTTTGTGGCGCTAAGCTCTTTAAGTGCGTGCTTTAAAATCTTACTAATATCATTTTTGGTGAGTGGCTGCAGCACAAGCACACGGCTCCGTGATAACAGGGGCGTAATGACCTCAAAACTTGGGTTTTCGGTTGTGGCACCAATAAGTGTTATGAGCCCGCTTTCAACGTGGGGCAAAAAGGCATCTTGTTGCGCTTTGTTAAATCGATGTATTTCATCGACAAACAATACTGTTTTCATACCTAACCGTTGATTTTCGCCGGCGTGTTTCACTATCTGTCGCACATCCGCCAGGCCGGCTGTAACGGCACTAATTTCAATAAAATCAGCCTCAACTTCTTTGGCGATAATGCGCGCAAGCGTCGTTTTGCCGCTACCTGGCGGTCCCCATAAAATCAAGCTCACCGGCTTTTTTGTTTTAGCGATTTGCTGCAAAATTTCGCCATCACCTAACAAATGCGTTTGCCCAATTACTTCTTTCAATGTCTGTGGCCGCATTTGCTCAGCAAGTGGTTGATTGTTCATCTCTGTATTATCTCGGTGTTGCGTAAAGGAGTCAACGATAAGCGTATTGTGTTGACATTTTTTTTAATTAGTGTTTTTATATATCAGCCTACTAACAGTGGTCGGCGCAACCCAAAGGGGAAGTATGTCCAGACTGAACGAGCTCAATGCCATCATCGACAGCTACGGCCTGCAGGACACGGTCATCTGGCTCGAACCGCACGACATGGTCGACCCGCACGTACTCGAGGTCAACAGTCACGTCGAGCGCGGGCTTGGTAACCGCAGTGCCTCGGTGTGGATGACCGACGGTCACACCATGACCCAGACGCTGCCCGACGAGCCCGAGGGAACCTCGCGCTACGAGCACCACATCCGGCATGCCACCTACGCCATCATGCACGTCACGGCGTGGACACGCGGCCGCAAGACCGACTCTGTCGGGAGCCTGGTCCTCTGCGAGGACGCCAACCCCGAGGTGCTTCGTGAGAAGCTCGAAGCCGTCTTCGGCTACAGCCTCACCCCTGCCTCGTAACACAGGCATCTGCCCCCGCCCAACACACGCAATATGCGATGCTTGGGCGGGGGTGTTCAACTTTTTATTTGACAATTATTTATTATATGGTGTATAAATATAGACTTCTTCTTGTCTGTCAGATACAGACTAGTGGCCAACTGGCCATAAACCGAAGAAATCGTGCATGGGAGCGTATCTTGACCCGACACAACAAGTGCCTGGACCTCAGCATGGCGCAGCTCGATGACCTCAAGTCCATCGTCATCGACGCCGCAGACAGCGGCTACGGCTACGGCACGCTGACGGCCCACAAGTTCGCACGGAAGCTGATGGACATCGTCATGTTCCGCACCCGCATCAACAGGGCCTTCGAGGGCACCACAGCTAGCAAAAAGCAGCAGGTGGCCTGCATCGAGGGCATCATCAACACCATGATCGGTGACCGCTTGCTCACAAGCGAGAACAAGGCCATCGATCTCCACCGCGGCGATCCAGTTCCCGCAGCCTGAACCTTCGGTGGGCCGGCTTGAGCGCGCTACAAGTGCAGCTCGCCGGCCCACCAAGGCTCTTTTTATTTTCAAGTAAAAAACTGCAACCTAATCAGTGCTGCAGTTTCTAATAATCTAGGTTATATATCTAAGTTTGCACCAGCTCGGGCAAGACAACCTCAACATCCCGATCTTCTGAGTTTACGTACAACTCAAACCTACCGTCTACAAGAGTATAGTAGCCATCTTTGCCCACACCGGTTCCGGTAATTTCTGAAGTAATCACAAAAAAACTTTTTCGAAGTGGGCCAATTTCAATAAAATAATTCGACTCTGGGTTAGCGAGCTCGTATCCACCAAGCGCAACCCTACCGGCGATATCAACAATTATTTGAGATCTACTTTTGTTTTTTTCAATATTCGAATGGATAACTTTAGCCAAATCATCATCTGCACCATACTCATCTTCCCTAAATTCTGGTAGGTATTGGCGCATTACTCCCACAACAACACCAGGCTTGCTTAGGTCAGTCACAACTTTGTCGGTAGTTCTATCTATATTCGTAACAATAACTGCTGTTATCATCATTTTTCTCGGCTGCAAGGTATGATAAATATCAAGCCGTTTATATGAGTCAATTACCCCACTTTGGATAACATCTGGCATCTCGGCAATTGGCAATTGTTTGAGGCCCTCTATAGCCCCACCGTGAAAACCAGAACTACCTGCAAGATCGTTAGTTGTCGCATTATGAATGTGCGCACTTGGGCTTTCTCCTTGAATCGCCTCGTCAAGCGCTAGCATTTCAACTACTTGCGTAAATCGTCTCTTATCCGAGCCAAAATCAATCCGGATGCCTTCTTCGAGCGCTTCCGGGGTAATAATATTTGCCAGGTCAGCAAAAAATTGGGCCTCACTGTCACGAACTTCTTCAAATTCTGCTGCTTTTGTTTTGTCGATAATATACCGTGATTCAATCTTCATACAAACAAGCTTAATAGCTTGGGTTGCGCTAAGCAAGCATGAGCAATTTCAATCCATGATATTTTGACGAAAACTAATATTTATTTTATTATTACATATTATGATCGCGTCAACAATCGAGCAAAATAAAACACCTAATAAGAAACATGCCCCCCTAGCAGTTGGAGCTACAGCGATTATTGCAGTCCTGTTCGGCGCGGCACTCGGTACAATATCAAACAAAGGCGCTTTGCCCGATGTGCTGCAGAAGCTAGCGGGCCAAGATGGTGAAAAACCACTCGCTTGTAGCTCTGAACCAAGCGAACAAACTTTTGAGCGCGCACAGGCCTGCGAGGCTCTCCTAAAAAGTGGGCACATTGCACTTGTTGGCTACGGCCTTGCAACAGAGCAACTCAGCGCACTGGCCGTACAAACACAACAAGAAATAAACATCGTGTATGGTACAAACATATCCGTTGCGGCCGTACCCGCCACACAAGGACTTACTGAAATAGTCAACAGTAACAGCAAGCGTGAAAATGGATCTGATTGCACGTCTTTAGACAATAAAGATTCAATCGTGTCACACGTTGCTAAAGAACTTATGATTGGCGAACTACGTTCATACGATATTGTCGTTGGTGTCAGTGCGCTAAGTGACTGCAACAACACTGTGAGCGGATTCGAATCCGTAGGCCAGGGTCAGTTTGTTGACGTCCTAGGCTTCGACCCAGACGATTTAAAATACTCGGTTGATGTCGCCACACACGAGGTTGGCCATACGTTTGGGCTTGGCCATGCGGCAGCATTTTACTACGAACCAGAAAACGACCCCAGTGTTCGCGACCCGCTTACTTATGATATTGATTTGGACGGTGTTTTTAATATTGCCAAGTCAGTTAAGGAAGCAACCTTCGACCCCTACGGAGAGGAATGCAACATTATGGCTACTGCTTGGGACTGCGAGACCGAAGTTAACAAAAATGATGCAGACAGTTTACGAAGCGATGCCGCCAGCAATGATTTCCCCGTAATTAACGATATCCAAAAATCACTACTGGCATGGCCAGAGCAAGTTTTGGGCAAATCAAACGCAAGAACTATCGATTTAGCAGAACAAACAGCTGTATTCAGCACAAAAATTGGTTCCGAAAACGGTGTTGCACAGCTCGCTCTCGACAACGAATTTGTTTACGACGGCTGGAACGGTGGCCCTGACGGCACATTTACAAAATTGGCGTTCACCACCGACTGCCGTCCTTCAAATAAGCATACTAGTTGCATAAATATTTATCTGCAAAACGAATCAAGCACTGCCTTTATTGGCACAATCGAATCACCAGAGAGATATGCTAATAAAAATTTCGTCGTAAAGATGCACGGTCAGAGCGTTACACTAACATTTCACGAAGATACCATAAAAATCAAAAAATTATAGAATTATTTGCTTTGGTCGATCCACGTTACAGGTAGCGTAGGAGTATACTAATAGGATGTTTAAAGCCGAATACTTATTATTTTGCGCCGGCAAAGCCGTCGATGAAAATGCCAACTTAAGCTTACATGGCATATTCGACAGGTTGTATGCTGAATCGTTCCCAGCCCAGCACCGCCCATTTAAAGCCGTATTTAAATTAACTGCAGCCAAACCAGTTATTGATAAAGAACTCGCTTTAAAAATAGTGCTAAGTTTAGATAATGAAGAAATATCGATATTCGAAGGCCAAATAAAGGTCACGGTAGAGCAGGGCAACGCACTTGTACCCGATGTCGACCTCAGCCAGTTTGTGTTCCCCCGCGCTGGCAACTACGTCATTAGCCTACGCATAGACAATAATAAACTGATGGATCGCAATCTTTTGGTTGCCGCTATCGATAGCCTCGTCGAAAAGTAATATAAAAGCCCCATCTTTTGATGAGGCATTTATATTGGTGATCCCGAGGGGAATCGAACCCCTGTTTCCGGGATGAGAACCCGATTTCCTAACCGTTAGAAGACGGGACCACAACGGCATAAAACAGACTAAATTTTACAACATAACAGAGATAAAGTCCACTGAATTTGCTATAAAAACAACTTACCAATTAAGACCCAACGCGCTACAGCACCAATCGACGCAATTACGACTGCAAAGCCACTACCAAACAAAACCGGCTTATCTTTTACTTCGTTAAGCGCGGCACGCGGTAGCGGGTTTTCGACGGCTATGTCTTGCGTACGTACAACGCCATTTTCTTCGGCAGAAATTGTATGTTTGCCGTTAGTGAGGTTCGACGCATTAATAACGCCGCCAGGCTGTTCTTTATTATCTAGTTTTACACTAATTTGCGCACCTTGAGTCGCTGGTGCAATAACCACTTCACCACCCTTAATCGGAATCGGGTCTACGGTTGGTGTAGCGCCTAGCGTTATCGTAGTAACAGGCGTGCCATTGCTGCCCGTAACAGGTGGACTAACGACCGGAGCTGGCGGAGCAGGGGTAGGTGCTGGAGTTGGTACAGGTGTTGGGGCTGGAGTAGGTGCTGGGGCAGGTACAGGCGCGGATACCGCATATGATGAGCCATTGCGTGTCGTTGAAACAAAGTGATATTGCTCGTCTTGTACTACAGGCGAGTTAGTGACTGTAAATGGTGATGTAACATCTTGGTATTTAGAACCTGAGCGATTCAAACTTGCATACACCGTGCCTGCTACCAACGGGTATGTTTTTGCGCTAAGCCCTGCAGGTGCACTATACGAATTAGTACTTCCACCGACTTTAAGTGTTACATCGCCAGCAGATTTCAAAAAGCTCAATACCTCTACGGTATCCCGCGCCGCGCCCGTGCCACTACGCAAACTCATCAGTTTTGTTTGGCCACCGGTGGGCTTAGCGGCATACGGTTGAGTACGATGCGACACATACAAAACATCGCGAACAATTGTTGGCCAACTGCCGGTCTTGTAGCGGGTTAAGTAATACGAACTTATATCAAGCGGAACCCAGTTATTATGCACGGAAGGCGATACTTGTGCTCCCTCTGAATAATCATTCCATGTTGGTATCTGGACCCAGTCGGCTCCACCGCTTATTGCACCGTTCCACGATGTGCGTAAGTTCTCAGTGTTATCGGCTTCTGTATAAACACTCTGGTTCGGACGCTCATCTTGCACACTTACCGCCTGCATCCAAATCTTGCCTCTGCTATGCGCGTCATTGATATTAGCAGAAAGATTGTTGTTTGTTGACGGACTTCGCTCACCCCAGTTACTAAAACCATAGCTAAACGGCGCAAAGGCCGCAGCATTCGCTTGATAGTTCAAAAAACAGGGTACAAAAGCAACATCAATGCCATAACTGTTTTTCATAATAGTAATGAAATTTTGCCACCAAGCAGCGCCTTGCTTATCTGGGTAGAACGGCGCAACAACAAGCCGCCCATCAGCTAAATGGTACAGTGCCGATGAGCCCTTAATGCTGTTAATCGAGGCCGCTAAAGTGTTTGCGCTCGCAACCACACTCGTGGCATTTGCATCAGGCATGAGCACAATCTTAAAACTACTATCAACTTGCGGCGCGGCCTGCAACAATAAGTTGAGCCGGTCCCAATGCGAACCGCTTAATCCCAACATATCTACAGTAAAGCCGTCTAAACCAGCCTCCGTTGCACGCTTAACCTCAGTTTTCATATCCTCTAGTTGGTAGTTGCTCGTAATCGGTGCCCGAGGCACAGGCCTATCACGCAACAAGCCACCATACGCTGCGTGCGCGCCACTTTCGCCAGCCGGATTCAAATAACCATTTGTATAGTAGTCGGATGTCGACACTTTGTTATCGAGCGAAATGGGGTATGGCGTAAAATAATGTGCAAAGACTTTTTTGCTAGATGCTTTAAGTGTTGCATTACTTGGTAAATCAAACGGTAAGGCTGCAGAACCAGCCTTTGAATCTTCAGCCCTAAAATGGATAGCGGCAACATAGGCAAAAGATGCTGAAAATAAAATAAAAATACCCACCAAAAACCACGGTGATCGATGACTTAAAGTATAAGTACTTAGTTTTCTCTTTGTTTGATACGTTTTTTTAGCGGAGTTAGCGTTGATTTTTTTTGGCATTGTTATTTTTTGTCGCTTATACAATGAATTATAGCATTTATACGGCTCGTGGCAGATTTGTACATAATCATGCGAGATTGATAGCGTATAAGAGAGTATTTCGTTCTATAATAAGTTTATGTATATAACTAGGTGGGTTAGTTAACGATTATGTTCGGAATCGGCCCCAAAAAAGACAAACCAGCTACCAAATCAAATGTTTTAGCCAGCAACTTGCGTGATGAAAAGCTCAAGTCGGACATTATTTTAAACGCCATTGATGATGGTGTCATTTTGCTCGATGCCAACAAAACCATCCAGATGTTTAACCCTGGGGCCGAAAAAATTACGGGCTGGACCACTGCAGATGCTTTAACGCTTGACTATCATTCGGTTGTACACCTTACAAACGATAAAAATGAGGCTTACGGCAGCGACAAAGACCCATTTGATCGTATTTATACCGAAATTGTTACCATTCGCGATAATCAGGCCTATCTGCAAACAAAAAGCGGTAATGCAGTTGCTATTAGTCTGAGCGTCAGCCCGCTAACAGATCAGAACAACAATGTAACTGGTGCAGTAGGTATTTTTAGGGATGTCAGCGAAGAGCGCATTGCCGAAAAGCAGCGTGCCGACTTTATTAGTACAGCAAGTCACGAAATGCGTACACCAGTTGCCGCAATCGAAGGCTACCTAGCCCTTGCCCTCAACGAACGCGTGAGCAAAATTGACACCAAGGCCCGCAGTTACCTCGAAAAGGCTCACGCCAGTACACAGCACCTGGGCTCTCTGTTCCAAGACCTTCTCACGAGTGCCAAGGCAGAAGATGGCCGGCTCATAAACCACCCAACCGTAACCGAAATGGGTGAGTTTTTGCAGCGTCAATCCGAAGACATGCGCTTCGCAGCCGAAAAGAAAGGCCTTGTACTCGACTATTTAATAGGTTCCGATGGTGCGGCGCCAGCTGTGGGCGCTGAGGGTGGCCAAAAGCTTATCCGCCCACTGTACTACGTTAATGTCGATAACGAACGCATCCGCGAAGTCATTATTAACCTGTTTGATAACGCAATTAAATATACCTCGACAGGTAAAATAACTGTCGGTTTAACAGGTGACGATAAAATTGTGCAGATTCGTCTGCAAGATACCGGCCAGGGTATACCACCCGAAGACGTTGGGCACCTGTTTCAAAAGTTTTATCGTGTCGATAATTCAGCAACCCGCAGCATTGGTGGCACCGGCCTCGGCTTATTTATCTGCCGTAAAATTGTCGAAATGTACAATGGTCGCATTTGGGTAGAAAGCCAAGTCGATAGAGGCAGTACATTTTTTATCAATTTGCCTCGCTTAAGCACCGAGCGCGCTACTGCACTACAGGCTCAAGAAGCTAATAAATCTTCCGAAATCGTATCGGCCAGCACACAAGTCTAGAGCATCCCATATTTATAATGCTCATGCTACAATACTTTTAAAGATATAACCAACGATAACCACAGGGGCCACTACCATGCCAAAGATAATGCTCGTCGAAGATGATAATAACTTACGCGAAATTTATGGCGAGCGACTACTGGCCGAAGGTTACGAAATCGTATCAGCAAGTGATGGCGAAGAAGCCCTTGCACTCGCCGTAAAAGAAAAACCAGACCTAATTATTAGCGACGTTATGATGCCAAAAATTAGTGGTTTTGATATGCTCGATATTTTGCGCCAAACTCCCGAGACCAAGAACACACAAGTTATTATGATGACCGCCCTAAGCCAGGCAGAGGATAAAGAGCGTGCAGACAAATTAGGCGCTGATAAGTACCTCGTAAAAAGCCAAGTTACACTTGAAGATGTCGCACGAGTTGTACATGACATGTTGTATGGCCCAGAGCCAGTCGCATCGGTAGAAACGCCAGAACAAGCCGCTCCAGTTGCGATGCCCCTGAGCCAACCACCCGAAGTTGCCGCTCAGCCTGTCGTTACAGCGCCTGAACCTAAAGCAATCGCGCCTACACCTGATGTCGCTGAACCTATTGCCCCTGTCATCGAACCGGCATCTGCCGAGCCAGCTACGACCCCAGAACCAGATGTCGAGCCAACTACGGTTGCTGCGCCAGAGCCAATAGCTCCTCCGAGCCCTGTTATAGAACCTTTAACCTTTACACCACCAGCCCCAACGCCTGACCCAATACCCGAACCTGTTACTACGGCACCAGAACCACCCGTGGTAATCGAACCCGTAACGGTCCCAGAGCCCGTTGCTGTTGTCGAACCAATACTCGGCACGCCTATGCAGGCTGAGCCCGTTGCAGAGCCTGTAATTACGCTGAGCGAGCCTATCCAAGAACCAGCCATCGCCGCTCAGCCTGTCGAAGCTCCTTCGGTAGAAATGCCCGAAGACACTGCCGACCTAGCCAGTGAGCAGGCCGAAGTAAACGAACAAATTAATGACTTTGCAAATGCTGAGCCCGTTGAACCGGCAGAACATACCGAACCATTAGTTGAACCGACCCCTGCGGTACAAGCTGTTGATGATTCTGTCGTAAAGCCAACTGTCGAGGCCCGACAACTTGCCCAAGAACCAATTAATCAAGATTCTGAAGAACCGCAACCTGCTAATATTCCTCGGCCAATGGACACAAATGTTGCCGAATCTGCCTCTACACGCAAAAAAGTCATCGAGCCAATCAGTAACACAACCGAACAACCGAGCATTAATGATTTATATGAAAAAGAAATGGCCACTGAAGCCGCCAACGTACCTGTTGCAAACCCACCAACTGGCGCTGTTTTGGGCGGAGTATCAACAGAGGACGAAACTCCACCAGTAACACCCGAAGAAGAACCAAAAGACCCCAACAACGCCGCAACCTACGCCCTTTAGTTAGGGACAGGGGATTGGTATATGGGTGATGGGGCTTAGCGACGGCTAGCTACATAGATAGGGAATTATGGAATTAGTAATTCTCCACCAGGAAGCTACGGGTTTGGGCATGCACTGCTTGCCTGAGTAGCCACGCCAAACTGACAACGAGAAAGCAAAAAGCTGTTTGAAGCCTGGCCTTCCCAAATCTGAAAGCCGGGTTGAGTTCTTTTTGCAGTGTCAGGCTTGGCTGGTGGATACATCAAGTAAGTATTGCGCCCGGGAGATTTGGTACTTTGTCGGTACAAAGTACATGGATAATTGGTTAAGGCAAGTAACAATCGATGAGGGTGGCTGGTCCTGCGACGATTTACAGTTTAGACTGCAGCCTATTATCCTGTAAACTGTTACTGATGAGAATAAATAAATACATTGCCGAGCGCAGCGCCCTCAGCCGCCGCGGCGCCGACGAAGCAATTGCCCAAAATCGCGTAACAGTTAATAGTCAACTGCCCATCAACGGCCAGCGAGTGCAAGAAAACGATGTTGTCGAACTAGACGGCCAGCAACTAATGAACAAGCCGCAAACAATTACGATAATGTTGCATAAACCGGTTGATTACATCTGTAGCCATGACGGACAGGGAAGTAAAACAATTTATGAGTTGCTACCCCCAGAGTTACAAGGCTTAAACCCAGTCGGTAGACTCGACAAAGACACAAGTGGATTGCTACTTATGACAAATGATGGCGATTTACTTAACGCTATGGCACATCCGAGCTTTAACAAAGAAAAAACCTACAATATTGCGCTACATAAAGCGCTACTTGACGAAGATAAACACAAAATTACTGACGTCGGAGTAGACATTGGCGATAAACGACTGAGCAAATTTAGCGTCAAAAAGATTGCCAGCAAAAAACACATGTCAGCCTACGAAGTTCGCCTAAGCGAAGGCCGGAACCGTCAAATACGACGTACTTTTAAGGCGCTCGGCTATTTCGTAAACCACCTACACCGCACTACCTTTGCCGATTACAAGCTCGATTCACTTGAAGTTGGCAAACTACGCTACCTATAGCGTATATTTACTAAACTCGTGGCACCATTCGCTCGACCGGATCGTCCATAACAGGCGAGTTCTCGATATCGTCCCATAATGATTCGTTAAATTTTACGTTTACCTGGCACGTGGTAATAAACTCTGCATAATCATCAACACCAAAATATTCTGTTATCGAAACATCAGGGTAAAATACACAAATTCCGGATGTCTGCCCAAAAGTTCTTACATATTCATCTGTATCAAATAGTACAATGTCTATCTTTTCGAAATCATCAATTGTTCGGTCAATATCATCAGCATTTACGAAATATTCATATTCAACTAAAGTAGCACCCATTTGAAAAACTTTAAGTAATTTAGCGCGTAGCTCATCGGCCTCGTATAAGTCCATCATATGTGCATTTTTTAATGATTCTCGCATCAAATTAATCTGTCTACTGTTGTCGCTTTCAAGTAAAGAAGTTGAAATTTTAATGGCAAACCTTTGGCCTTCGAATAGCGCAGCTCGCCACTGTGTGTGTTCGAATCCTTCTGCTAATTGTTCAGTGGTTAGATGCTCAGAAAAATTACGTACAGCTAGCGCCCAAACAATATTGTTATCTGGCACAACTTCATTTCTAAATACAACATCGAGCCAATCAATAACTGCATCGCTTGGAATTTCGTTATCGTTTAGTCGCGTCATTAGATTAGAGAGCAAGGAGCTTTTTAAGTCTGGTTCTTCAGTAAACAATTCGAAACTATCATCCGGTGAGCCTATCGGTTGTTCCATGTTTGTTTGCTCCGTGTTTATGTAAAAGGTATACACCTTGGGGCCATAAAATGCAAAAGGGACTACCCAGGGCCGCCAAAACGGCAGCCCGGATAATCCCAATTACACCTTACGTAGTACTTGATGAAGGCCCTAGCCCAGCTTACCGAGCATGCGCTCGGCGAGCCGGCCGAAGAAGCCTCGCCAGCCGTCCTGTGCCGAGTGAATCGGCTTGGTCGGTCGCGACAGCGTCTGCTCGGCGTTGCGGTTCTGCTTGAGCCGACCGTTGTCGGTCGGGTCCCAGACCTGGTCCGGTCCATCCCACATGCTTGAAGCCATCGAACTTGTCCTTTCGTTGAGGAAGGGGGTATTTCAAGTTTGCTGACGTACAAGTAAAGGTGCAATTACGTTACATACTATAGCAAATTTAGATGTATTTGTCAATATTAGACTTGTAGTTTACCTCTGTTAATGCTAGAATTACGTAAATGAGTAAAAATAAAGTGCCCATTGTGGCAATTGTTGGCCGTGCAAACGTTGGAAAGAGTAGTCTTTTTAACGTTATTGTTGGGCAACGCCAGGCTATTGTCGCCCAAGAAGCCGGCACCACGCGCGATAGCATTATGGCCAAGGCATCTGCTTTAGTGCCCGATACAACTCCACGCACGAAGCCAACTGAGGATTCATTCGCAGGCCACGTAAAGGCCGAAACGCTCACCGATGTGCCCCGTGGCTTGGTACAAAAAGACTTTTGGCTGGTAGATACTGCCGGCATGAAAGACGCCGAAGATGATTTTGAATTTACGATTCAAGAACAAATTACCCAGGCAACAGATAGCGCCGATATTATTTGTGTTGTTGTCGAAGCCGATACTCCTGTTATTGAAGAGGACCGTCGTGTAGCCAAGCTCGCACTCAAGAGTAAAAAACCCGTTATCTTGATTGTGAACAAAATGGACAAGAACCAACACGTCGATTTGAGCGATTATCAAAAACTCGGTATCAAACCCATCATTGGTACAAGTAGCACCCAGCGCACTGGTATTGATACGCTACTGCAAACTATTGGTAAGGACCTGCCAAAAGCCAGTATCGGTATTGCCGATGATCGTATTTGTGTGGCTATTTTAGGCCGCCCAAACATGGGTAAAAGCCAACTATTTAATGCTTTATCAAAAAAGCAGCAAGCCATTGTCGCCGATAGGGCGGGTACCACGCGTGACGTAAACAGCACCATTGTGAAGTTTATGGGCCGCGAAGTCGAACTGCTTGATACGGCCGGTATCCGCAAAAATGGCAAAATAGAGGTTGGTATTGAGCGTTTTAGCGTTATTAGGGCACTATCAGCCATTGAACGTGCCGATGTATGCCTATTATTAATGGATGTAAACGAACTTGGTGTGCAACTTGACCAAAAGCTTGCTGGGCTCGTAAAAGAGGCTGGTAAGGGCCTTATATTGGTTGTGAGCAAGTGGGACAGCGTCGTAGACAAGGATGCCTACACCCGTGATGCCATCGCGCCGCAAATTCAGCATGATTTCGACTTTGTGCCTTGGGCACCGCTCATCTTTACGAGCTCCATCACCGGGCACAACGTCGCCAAGATTTTTGAACTTGTTGTTGAGATAGAACAGAACAGGGCACTCAAGATTAGCACCCCAGCTTTAAACCGCTGGCTCCGTGACTGCGTTAACGCCCACCCACCAGCAGGCCTAAAAAACAGCCACCCAAAGCTAAACTATATCGTCCAAACCGAAGAATCTACCCCAAACTTTAAAGTGTTTGGTAGCCACACCGGCTTACTGCACTGGAGTTACAAGCGATACTTGGACCGCGAAATGCGTAAGACTTTTGGGTTCGAAGGCACGGCCTTAAAGTTTTGGTTTATACCTAAAAGCATCGACCGCCACAAACTCGAAAAAGAAACATAAGGTAAAATAAGCCAATGGCACTGTTTCAAAAACAACCCGTTAACTTAACCGTCCCTATTAGCTATAGCTTTGGTGCCCAAAGTAGCCGCTTAATGGTAGGCCTCGGTAATCCAGGTAAAGAGTACGATTTAACGCGCCATAACATCGGCTTTATGGTGCTCGATGATTTTGCCGCCAAAAATGAATTTCCGGCTTGGCAAGATAGCAAAAAATTCAAAGCCTTAGTGACCGAAAAAACTCTTGGGGCTCATAAAGTTATATTATTAAAACCAAATACCTTTATGAATGAAAGTGGCGTAAGCGTACATGCTTTTATGCAGTTTTACCGGCTTCAAATCAGTGAGCTAATCGTAGTACACGACGAGCTCAGTATTAACTTCGGTCAAATACGCATGCGTGTCGATGGCCAGGCGGCAGGTAATAACGGCATAAAATCGCTCATCCAACACATTGGCAGCGAATTTGGGCGAATACGCATTGGCATTAATAACGATATTGCCGTAAAAGCCGATGCCAGTAATTTTGTACTTGGTAAATTCACAAAAGAAGAACAAAAGCACATACCAGCGCTTTGTACCGAAGCTGGTGGCGTTATGACTGAATGGCTATACGGTGGCACATTGCCCCACGACACTAGGTCAATCTTATTGGATTGACAGGAATAGGGAGTGGTAGTTTGTAGTTGGGGAGCTACAAGCCCCATCTACTATCTACTAATCCCCAAACCCAAAAATTATGTTAGTAAGTATTGATAATATTGATAAGCGCTTCGGCGATAAGGTCCTGTATAGCGACCTGAGTTTTCGTATCGAAAAAGCAGAAAAAGTTGGTGTTATTGGCCGTAATGGTGTGGGTAAAAGTACTATTTTTAATCTGTTAAGTGGCTACGACACAGAATTTGATGGTTCGATACAATTTGCACGAAATACCATTACAGTTGCAACGCGACAAGAGCACCACGGGCTCGAGCATTTAAACGCAGTTGACTACATTTTGAGTGAGCTACCAAACTTCACTAAGCTTAAAAAAGTTATTGACGACTTTGCTACTTCAACCGACCCAAGCAATTCTAAGATGAACGCCTACAGCGACGCGCTCGAACAGTTTAGCAGCCTTGGCTATTATGAGGTCGAAGAATCAATCATCCGCGAACTCGCAACCTACCAAATTGATGAGGATAAGGCCCGTGGCGAATTGGGTCGCCTCAGTGGTGGGCAAAAACGGTTTGTAGAACTTGTTAAAATCGCCCATTCGCAAGCCGACCTGGCACTCATCGACGAACCAACAAACCACATGGACTACGTTGCAAAAGACGCCTTTATTGCGTGGCTCAAAACCATTGGCACTATGAGCGCACTTATCATTACACACGATCGTGACGTTTTGGCCGAAGTCGACCGAATTATCGAAATAAAAGATGGCCAAGCCTACGAATTTAAGGGTAATTACCAGGCCTACTTAAAGCAAAACAGCAGCAGCACCGTTAATCAGATGAAGTCCTATGAAGTCGCGCAAGCAAGCATTGTTAACCTGAAAAAACAGATATCGTACGCTAAGCGCATGAAACCAAGTTGGAGCGGGACGGCTGACCAAAAAAATCCATTTATTGTGATGGAAAACCGCTTAACTAAGCAGATGAACGAACTCGTCGCTAATAACCCTAAACCAAGCCTGTGGATTGACCGCGAAAGCCTTGAGCAGATATCTGATAAAGTAACAGGCAACTATCACAAATATAAAGCTAAAAACATTCGCATTGGCACCAAGGCCGACGGTCCGGCCAATAGTGGCATGCCGGTTGTTGCGTTCGACAAACTCAGCTTAGGCTATACGCACCCGCTATTTAGCGATGTCAGCGCACAGCTGCGTGATGGTGAACATATGCGCCTGCATGGCCGCAATGGGGCAGGGAAAACGACGTTGGTACGGAGCATTATTGCTGCCGAAAATGGCAACCAGGCATTTACGCCTATTCATAGCGGTAGTATTGCTATTCGTCCTAAAACGACTATTGGCATTTATGAGCAAGAGGTTGGCGAAACCTATTTTGAGATGCCCCTAGCCGATGCAATCGAAAAATTGTATATGGACCGTGATGTTAAGATTAACCAACAAAAAATCATGCAATTAATGGGCGATTATCTGTTTAACCCAACAACTGATGGCCGAGTGCCTATTAGCCAGCTTAGTGGTGGCCAAAAAGCCCGATTCCAACTTATAAGCATGCTGGCCGGCGACCCACAACTACTGATTTTAGACGAACCAACTAACCACCTCGATTTGCCAAGCATCGAAGAGCTCGAAGATGCGCTCCAACGCTACGGCGGCGCCATTATTTTCGTCAGTCACGATAGCTTTTTCGTAAATAAGTTTGATTGCACCACTGTCGCTATCGGCGCCTAAATTGGGGGCTAGGGAATAGTAGTTGGGTAATGGGGTTAGCTACAAAGAACAAGGAATTACGAAATTAGTAATTCTTCACCAGGAAGCTACGGGTCCGGGCATGCAATGCTTACCTGAGTAGTCACGCCAAACTGACAACGAGAAAGCAAAAAGGTGTTTGAGACCTGCCATCTAGAGTATTCAAGGCAGGTTGAGTTCTTTTTTCAGTGTCAGGCTTGGCTGGTTGGTACATCAAGTAAGTATTGCGCCCGGGAGTTTTGGTACTTTGTCGGCACAAAGTACATAGTAAACGATTTGGGATAATAGAACTTGAGTAGGTTGGCTGATGCACTGAAGAATCGAAAGTTACATTATAATTTCATTAAATTGAAAACGCCACCCTTGATAGGGTGGCGACCGCGGGCTATAAAAACCTGAGCGGTAAAGATTGCCGGTGGGCCAGAAACATAGTTTGCACCCCGGGAAGGATCTGCTTGTATGTCCTGGCCCACCGACGTTTTCGGAGTGTGGAGCCTCCGTAGAATAGCGAACCTTTTTGTGAGGTTCACCTTGCCGCTTTTCGCGGCCATTTGTTCGACGATGGGACCGAAGAACCCTTCGGGCACCACCTGGCCGAACACGACGATTCTAACCGTCGTTTGCCTCATTTACCGAACCCGTACACGCACTCGGCGCGCGAAGGCTTTTCACCCATTACCGCACGAATCGCATGCTCCGTTTGGTTTTTTGGGCTGGAGGCTTGCCTTATAAAACTGCTGCACCCGCTGTGTAAATTGTGCAGCACTAAGAGTTACCTCTCAGATAATACTATTATACTACTTTATACTTAATTAGTCAATGGTTTTGGGTCTAGCCAAACACGCGAGTTTTCAAAAAAAGAACGCGGCCAAAAACTGCAAATATGTATAACGCAAGGGCGAATAGGGCGGTGCTCACACCCAGCCATAGCCACGAGGCAGGTTCGTTAAGACTTAAGCTACTCGTAAAAAACAAGCTCGTCAGTGATGGGTTGATAGTCCCTAAAAAAACTCGCAAATAAATAAGTAAACCAATGAATGTCGCAACGCGTGTAGCCACCTTGAGCAAAAACACTTCAAGCTCGTGGGTTTTAGTCTTAGGACTACGCATATGCTCAAGCAGAGTACGCTCGTCGTTCGCATTTCGAACATTGCTTTGGATAAATAACACCAGGCTAATGGCGACCATACCAAGCAACATCCATACTAAAAAGTCTGCTATTCTCGGGTCAATCCTTGCCTCAGAATTTAATACCCAATATTGTACCTGGCCACTTGCGCTACTCGCATTTTTTACTTCCTCGAACTTTACACCGCTAAAATATGACCAATATCGGCTAATATTTTGTGCGATAAGCAAAAATAGAGCAGTTGCACTAAATAGTAAAAATTCGCTTTTAGCCGGTACAATGAGTGTTTTTATTTCGTTGAGCATTTGAACGAACTATACCATAAGCAAAATAATTGACAACCCTTACGTTTACCTGTATTTTAAAGATAAGTCCGAGTTAAAAAATCAAAAAAGAGCCGCAAAAATGAAAAAAATTAACCAGTTTGGAGTGCTGAGTTTGCACGCGATATTGCCTATAGCAATCGTGATTATTGCTATTGCCGGTATTGGTACTTACGTACTTAAAAAGAGTGGTGCAAGTGCCGACAGCGCTACGTCTTCGTATAACTCTTGCGGCGTGCTCAAACATGACGGCAACGTATATGCCGCAGCGGTAAGCACTCAGTCAAAATTTAGCAGTGCCAGCAACAATGATTCTATTCGTAATATTGCTTATGGGCTCTGTAAGCTAGGATACCTCGATAACACCGCAGCACAGGCAATTAATAGTAGCGGCAACTACGATGCAGAACTGCAAAAATCATACAGCCGTTTTCAAATTGACAACCCAAGTACTGGCACCACCGATGGCGTCCCTACAAAACTCAGTTTACTAAGCCTCAAGCTCATACCTATCGGATTCTAGCTACTATTTGCTATTAAATTAAAGCCCCGTTGATTAGGAGGGTTGTTTAATGAGAACTAAAAAGAGCCTACAGAGGGGGTGGGCACCGCTGTAGGCTCATATTAGCCTTCAACCCCGCCCCAAGCGAACTTGGGACAACGCTTTATATGCCCACCTCAATATAAACGAGGGGTTAAAGCTTACGGTTAAAGGCGTTAGTCTGTTTTAGAGCGCCTATTTGTCCGCTAAATTTTATCGGACGGACGCTAGATGGTACGTGGAGGGTAACAACGTATACTGGCACGCTCTAAAACAATCTAACATTTGTTCTTACGCTTGTATTGAGTACAAAGCGCTTGAACGTTAGAATTGGTAGTAAAAGGTACATTAAGCATTAGTAATTAACGCTTACGGTGCACATAATAGCACTGATTCGTTTATTTGTCAACACTATTGCACAGTATATTTCGCTTATGCTTCACATAACCCCTAACAGCAAAGATTTCCCACTCCAGTTATTACAGATACCCGGGCCACCCCACGAACTATTTATTGAGGCTAAAAATTGGCCTGAGCTTTTACAAAAACCCATGCTGGCAGTGATTGGGAGTCGACGATTGAGCCAATACGGCCGCGCTGTAACTGAAAGCTTAGTTCGAGCCGCGCAGCACGAGGTATTGTGATTGTAAGTGGTTTATCGCTTGGGATTGATTCTGTAGCGCACCAGGCGGCCCTCGATGCTGGTGGAGCCACCATAGCCGTGTTACCGAGCGGACTCGACACAATCTACCCAAGCACGCATCGTAATTTGGCCAAGCAAATAGTTACCTAGGGTGGGGCACTAATGACCGAATACCCACCAAAAGTTATTGCAGGTTTTAAAGGCAACTTTATCGCCCGCAACAGGTTAATTGCCGGTATGGTAAACGCTGTACTTTTAACAGAAGCAGCGGCCAAGAGCGGCAGCTTGCACACCGCCAACTTTGCTATCGAGCAAGGCAAAGATGTGCTGGCAGTGCCAGGCCCAATTACAAACCCGAACAGTGCAGGCTGCAATAATCTTATTAAAACCGGCGCAACACCCATAACTAGTGCCGAAGATATCTTCGAAGCGCTTAAGCTACCCATAGATACCTCGCCGGCGCATGGCTTTATTGCCGCAAACGCTGCCGAGCACGCCATCTTACAAGCCCTAACGGCTGGCTATAACGATGGCGAAGCTATATATAAGCGCTCTAAGCTTTCGCTGAGTGAGTACCAACAAACGCTCAGCATGTTAGAAATAACAGGTAAGATTAAAGCTAACGGTGGCGACACCTGGGCATTGAAATAATTAACTATTTATGATATAGTAATAACTACTTTGCGCGCCGTTACTAGAGAAAGAGCGCCGCAAAGAGCACAACGTTGACATACACCACACATCCTGTCCAAAGCGGAAAGAGGAAATCTTATGATTGCCTACCTGTTTGGCCTCGTGTTCGCAAGCCTCTGTGCGTGGTTGTTCTACAAGAACTTCCCCGAAGATGTTCCGAACTACTCAGAGCTCTTCTGGGGTTTGGTGATGGGGGCCGCCGGTGCGGTACTCATGATCCAGAACTACAGCAAGATCTACGACTTCGGAAAAACCTCCATTGGCTTGCCGCTTGCGGTGGCCGGACTCCTTGTGGGAGTCGGGTGCATCGTGCTGGCCTTGTTGAGCATCATCAAGCTGTTCGGCGGTTTTTCCGACGAGCAACCCAGCGAGAACGACGGCTAGCAGTTCTACGAACCTCGCTACAGGCAACGATGACCTGTGGCGACAAGACTCTTTCTCAACAAAACTCAGCCCCTCACATGTGGCCATAACGGCCCATATGTAGGGGCTGCCTACATTTTTAGCACTTGCATTTTACTGCGCACACGCGTAGTGTGAAGCATTGATATATGAGTAAAAACCTTGTCATTGTAGAGTCACCGGCGAAAGCCAAGACTATTGAAAAATACCTCGGTAAAGACTACCAAGTATTGAGTAGCTTTGGTCATATTCGCGATTTGCCCAAAAAGGGCATAAGCATCGATAAAGAAAACCATTTTGAGCCTACTTACGAAATTCCTGCAGATAAAAAGAAAGTCGTCAGTGAGCTCAAAAAAGCCGCCAAAGCAGCCGACACTGTTTGGCTGGCAAGCGATGAAGACCGCGAAGGGGAGGCTATAGCCTGGCATCTCTGTGAAGCGCTCGGCTTAGATGCTAAAAAGACCAAGCGCATTGTGTTCCACGAAATCACCGAAAGCGCCATTAAAGCCGCTGTTGCGAACCCACGCACTGTTGATATTGATCTTGTAAATGCACAGCAGGCCAGGCGCGTGCTTGACCGTCTTGTTGGTTACGAACTATCACCCGTATTATGGAAAAAGGTCCAGGCAGGCCTCAGCGCCGGCCGTGTACAATCTGTTGCGGTCCGCCTGATTGTTGAACGTGAGCGTGAGATTAAAGCCTTTGACCCAACTGGTTCATTTAAAGTTGTCGGTTTGTTCCATAAAGCAAAAATCGACCTCGAAGCTGAGCTTTCAAACAAGTTCAACAACGAAGCAGATACCAAAAAATTCTTAGAAGCCTGCAAAAAGGCTGTTTTCACGATAAGTGATATCGCCCAAAAGCCCAGCGAACGCAACCCATCGGCACCATTTACGACCAGCAGTCTCCAGCAAGAAGCGGCCCGCAAGCTAGGTTTTAGCGTTAAGCAAACCATGACACTTGCACAGCGCTTATACGAAACAGGGCATATCACCTACATGCGTACCGATAGCACCAACTTATCCGGCCTAGCCATCGGTGCAGCCGCTGACTATATTAAAAAGACCTACGGCGAAAAGTATCATCAAGTTCGACAGTACAAAACCAAAAACTCATCCGCCCAAGAGGCTCACGAAGCTATTCGCCCAACCAATCTTAATACGCTCGAAGCCGGTAATGACCCTGGCCAAAAGAAGCTCTACCAGCTTATATGGAAGCGTATGCTCGCCAGCCAAATGGCAGCTGCTAAAACCCAGCGCACTGAAGTTACTATTACTATTTCGGGTCGTAAAGAAATATTTATGGCCAAGGGAGAAATTCTCCAATTTGATGGCTTTTTAAAGGTATACGGTGGCGGTAAAGACGATGCGATTTTGCCAAACGTAAGCGTTGGTGATGTCCTTGAGCGCCAACTTATTACCGCGCACGAAACGTTTTCACGTCCGGGCGCTCGCTATTCAGAAGCAAGCCTTGTTAAGGCACTCGAAGAACTTGGCATTGGCCGCCCGAGCACCTATGCACCGACTATCAGCACTATTCAAACTCGTGGGTATGTCGAAAAGGCCGACTTAGAAGGCGAAGAGCGCGTTGCAACGCATCTTGAACTGAAAGACGACACTATTAGCCGTGAAGACCAAACAGAGCATTACGGTGCCGACCGTGGCAAATTACTACCAACACACCTTGCAGACATTACGACCGATTTTTTAGTTAAGTACTTTGCTACCATCGTCGACCCCGCTTTTACGGCTCGTGCCGAAAGCTCATTTGACGAAATCGCCGAAGGCAAGCTTGTCTGGCAAGACGCCATGGCCGATTTTTATAAGCTGTTCCACCCTCTCATCGAAAAAGCCGCCGATGCCTCACGCCAAGAAACATCTCAGGCTCGCCTTATAGGCGAGGACCCAAAGAGCGGTAAGCCTATATATGCCCGTTTTGGCCGTTTTGGGCCAATGCTGCAACGCGGTGAGCCTACCGAAGATAAAACCATTAAACTCGACTTTGCACCAATGCCCGCCGGCACCAGTATCACCACTGTTACTCTCGACGAAGCCTTAACGATGTTCCAACTGCCTCGTGTTGTTGGCCAAACCAAAGAAGGCGAAGACATTAAGGCAAATATTGGCCGCTTTGGGCCGTATATACAGATAGGCAAGCTCTTTGTATCTATTAAGCCGCTTGATCCGTTTACCATTACGCTCGATGAAGCGCTTGAGCTATATGCAGCGAAGCTTGAAACGATTGCTAACCGCGAAATCCAAGTCTTTGAAAAAGAAGGTATTAGTATTCTTAATGGCCAATACGGACCCTACATTACCGATGGTAAAAAGAACGCCCGTATCCCTAAAACGACAGACCCTAAGACTATTACACTCGAACAAGCACAACAGATGCTCAAAGATGCCAAACCCGGTAAAAAACGTGTTATTCGCCGCAAAAAATAGTTACTGAACTTGTTCAACAAATACTACGATTATCGACATTAAATAAATGCGATTTTTTGGTTGCTTAATCAAGCTTGATACCTGTTTATACATTGTCAAAAAGCTTACGCTATTGCTTGATAGCTTCTGATACCACGTGTTTAGTACGTATGTCTACTTTGTGCTACAATATACTTATATACACATAGTATTGACTTATCTGTATTTATATTGTAAATTATATATAAATATACGATACAGTCGATAATTTAACGGAGTTATAAAAATACCTATGAGCGCAACCGCAACAGCAGAAACTACCAAAGCTTTTGAACTCGAAGCTATCTTAAAAGGTATCCTCCAAACTATTGATCGTGAACGCGAACGTGAGATTATTTCACGCCGTTTTGGCCTTTATGACCGCAAAGAAACCCTCGAGCAGATTGGTGAGTTACTCGGCATTACGCGTGAACGCGTTCGTCAGCTCGAAAAAGTTGCGCTTATACGTCTTAAAGCCGCTGCTGCAAGCAACGACTTACCTAAAATTGATGTTTTTCAGAATACCGTTGTCGAAGATTTAACGGCTCATGGGCACGTTGCTCGTATCAGTGAACTTGCTGGTCGCATCGCAAAAGATGCCAGTAAAATAGAGCAGTCACGTGTTTTGTTTTTGTGCGAACTCGCACCTGAGCTCAGCGTCATCGAAGAAAACGATCATTACTATGCAAACGCAGGCGTTAAGAAGGTAAACGATAAAAAGCAAGTCACCGACCAGGTCGCCGCTATTATCACTGCTGTAAAGCAAATTGGTAAACCAACCGACATCGAATCTATCGCAAAAGCTGTCAATAACAGCGATACCGCTCACGTTGCAGCACTTGCCAGTGTCTCAAAGAACCTGGCACACCTTAACGGCCGTTGGGGCCTTACAAAGTGGCCAATGGTCAACCCAAAGAACATCCGCGACAAAATCTATGTTATTTTGCACGAAAATGGCAGCCATATGCACTTTAATGAAATCGCTGCCGCTATTCGTGACAGCGAATTCAAGCGCAAAGATGTAACTACGCAAGCCATTCACAACGAACTTATCAAAGACAAGCGCTTCGTGCTTATCGGCCGTGGTATCTACGCTCTCCAAGAGTGGGGCTATAAAAAGGGAACCGTTGCCGACATGATAACAGAGGTACTTGATGATGCAGGCGAGCCACTCCACCGTGATGAAATTGTTAAGCGCGTACTTAAAAAGCGTCACGTTAAAGAAACAACTATTCTTTTGAACCTCCAAGGCAAGCCACAATTCAAGCGCGTCGCAAAAGCAACGTACGCACTTGCAGATTAACTCCTACTAATTAGTCTCACCTATACGGCTAACAGTAGTATAATAATGCTTGTGACTATTTTGCTTGAGGTTATCTCACTATGAGTGCCAATTCTGTACTTCTACTTTTAGAGATACCACGCACGAACGACAAAAAAGAACTTGCTGCTGAGCAAATGTTCGCCGCTTTGCATGGTATTTTAAAGCCGCGCCTTAAACGGCTCAGCGAACACGACCATATAAGTTTTGAAATTGCCGCCATAGGCCAGCGTATTCGTTTTTACGTATGGGTACCGACACATCTCCAAAGCTTTGTCGAAGGCCAAATATATGCCCAATACCCAACGGCACAAATATCGCAGCTCGAAGATGATTATTCTAACCGCACTATGAACCAGCAGGTGATTTATAGCACTGAACTAACCCTTACCGATCACCAGACAATACCGATTAAGACTTTCCCAAGTTTCGAAGTTGACCCACTTGCCGCCATTACCGCCACACTCTCAAAACTCGACCAGCCCAACGAAGAAATGTGGGTGCAGTTTATCGCTCGCCCAATTGGCGACGATTGGCATCATACGAGCTCAAAAATGGTGTCACGCATTAAGGCAGGGCGGGGAGGCTTTAGTAACGCCGGTCTATCAGGGGCAACTTACATGGCACAGGCCCTTGGAGCACTCTTTAAGCCGCCAGAAGCCGGTAAAGATGCCGTACACGAAGTAAGCGAACGCGACAAAACGCGTATCACCGCAATCGAAGAAAAGAGCCGTAAGCTTGGCTATCAGGTTAAAGTCCGTATTATTTATGCCGGCAACGAACAGACAACTGCTCGTTTACGCATGCAAGCCATGGTTGGTACATTTAAACAATTTAATACCACTAACCTCAATGGTTTTGAAAGTAAGTACCCGAGCTTTTCGGCCGCAAAATTAGCCGACTACAATGCACGCTTATTTATTGATAAGGGTTATATTTTAAATATAGAAGAGCTCGCCAGCTTGTTTCACTTGCCGCACACTACCGTAGAAACCCCAAATATTGTTTGGGCGACTACTAAAACTGCAGAACCGCCTTCAACCTTACCGACATTTGGTGATTACCCCGAAAATGAAGTCAGCTTATTTGGGAGCACTAATTTTAGAGGTAGCAACAGCATGTTCGGCATACTCCGTGCCGACAGAGGTCGTCACATGTACATTTTGGGCCAAACTGGTACCGGTAAATCGGGGCTGCTTGAACTTCTCACCCTATCCGATATCTACTACAACCAGGGTTTTGCCGTTATTGACCCACACGGCGATTATGCCACCAGCATTATGCGCTACATTCCAGAGCGGAGGGTAGGGGACGTTATATACTTTAACCCCGCTGACAGCGAATACCCCGTTGGCTTTAACCCACTCGAAATGACTGATTCAATCAGTAAAGGGCAAGTAAGTAGTG
This sequence comes from Saccharimonadales bacterium (SeqCode), assembly GCA_038245435.1. GTDB lineage: Bacteria > Patescibacteriota > Saccharimonadia > Saccharimonadales > CAIOMD01 > JBBRSL01. Next base: position 1,894 of record JBBRSL010000003.1, on the reverse strand, counting down.
AGCTCGTAGGCGTGCTTAAGCGTATGTTTGATAGTTGGGGCCCCCGCCTCGAATATATTTTGCGTTTCACAATCCTTGCTTTGCTCGATTATCCAAATTCAACCATGCTCGACATAACGCGCATGTTGACCGAAAAACGCTTTAGGGACGATGTTATTAGCTATCTTGATGACCCAGTCGTTAAAAACTTTTGGGTAACTGAATTTGCCAGCTGGAACGAAAAGTTTGCCAGCGAGGCTGTCGCGCCTGTACTTAACAAGGTCGGTGCCTTTACGGCAAACCCACTGGTGCGAAACATCATTGGTCAGCCAAAAAGTACCTTTAATATTCGTCATGCTATGGATGAAGGCAAAATATTTATTGTTAACCTATCAAAAGGCCGTATTGGCGAAGACAACGCCGCAATTTTAGGCGCCATGCTGGTAACCAAGATTCAGCTCGCTGCCATGAGCCGCGCTGATATTCCAAGGCTCGAAGATCGCCGACCATTTTACCTCTATGTTGACGAGTTCCAAAACTTTGCAACTGATAGTTTTGCTGTGATTTTGAGCGAAGCCCGTAAATACGGCCTTAACTTGACGATTGCCAACCAATATATTTCACAAATGGAAGATACTGTCCGTAGCGCCGTCTTTGGCAACGTTGGTAGCATGGTAACGTTCCGTGTGAGCCCAGATGATAGCCCATTTTTAACCAAGTACTACGAACCGCAATTCGAAGCAGCTGACTTATCGAACTTTCATAACCGCCTATTTGTCGCTAGCTTAAGTGTGAACGGCGAAAAAACCACTGCATTTTCGGGTGGTACGCTTAATATTCCGCAGGTTCAACAAGACTTATCGAATCAAATCGTCGCTCATAGCCGCGAGCTATACGCAGCTGATAAAAAGTACGTCGAGGACGCTATTCGGCTTGCTACGGAGCCTATGAAACCCCTAATGCCAGCCGGTGGCAGCACAAATGGACGCGTTGCTTACTCAAACCCAAGTAGTGGCAACAACAATCACGCCATAAAGCCATCAGTTGCCCATAGCGCTGGAGCGGCCGTACTACACGCCACGAATACCGAACCAGAGTCAGCGTCTGCCAAGCGCCGTAAACGCCGCAAAAGGGCAGCAGAAGCAACTCAAACTACTCAACCAACTGCAGAACAACCCCCAGTACCGAGTTCACAGCCCACAACCCAATCTTCTGACGATACTGTGCTCCATTTGCGCTAAGTAAGAATTTGTACATATTATGAACAATTTACGAACATTGTTTGTATAGTAATGAGCGATAATCATGCATTGGCACAAAACAGATATTATTCGCACTAGAGCAAAAGTAGGTGACTTTACTATAAATTTTACAAAATAAATAAGTAGCAGGCGGCGACAATATAAAAAAGGTGACAAAAACCACGCGTTAGGGCATGTTCCCCAGCCATAGACACAATGTCGCACAATATATCTTTTACGACTTACATATACTGTAAATAGTTGATTAGCTATGCGTTGCCTGTGGGGCACTCTATCTGTTAAATGCAGTATATTTGCAAAAACTATAGTCTCTATCTAGCATTTGTCACTCCGTTTATGGCGAGTCTCACTATCCACAGCTCAAATGCCATCCACAACCAAGTTATCCACAGCTATTTGATTTTTTACGACATTTGTATTTTTATATACTTTTCCCCTTTTTTGCTTTTATTCCATAAATATTTGCTTTTTTTGTATTTTGATATAATAATATGTATTCCCCTGCCAAAAGGGGGCATTACAATATATGAACGTTTTGCGAACATTAGGGGAGAAGAGTATGCAGGAGCGACTATTACTTGTAGTAGACCTTGGTAGCTAATCGTGCGTCAATATATTCGCTTGGTGCTTGGCCCAGTTCTTGTAATTTTTTT
>JBBRSL010000002.1:0-55370 GCA_038245435.1 Saccharimonadales bacterium (SeqCode) | reverse complement strand
TCAGAACATACTCTGTTTAACCTATACCGAAGTCGGCGCCCGTAACATGCGCGAACGGCTTAGTAGCCTTATCGGCCAAGCTGCCTACGATATTCGTATTAGTACTTACCACGGCTTTGGCAGCGATATTATCAGGGGTTACGGCGAATATTTTAACGAATACGGCGACGAACAGCCTGTCGACCGTCTCGGCCAAGATACTATCTTGCAAGAAATCTTCGCAAAACTGCCGGCCAGCAACCCGTTATGGCGCGGCGAAAGCTATTTAAAAGACGCACTCGAATTTATTGGCCAAGCTAAAAATAACGGCCTGCAGCCCGACGACATCCGCACTGTTGCAGCCAGCAACAAAGCGTTCATCGACGAAGCATCAAAAATAGCGACCGATTGTCTTAGTACAGTGGTGCGCATGGATAAAACTGTTGTACCAGCATTTACGAAACTCTTAAACGAAATAAGCCCACTCAGTGGCAATAAAACTCTGGTAAATGGTAAAATCCAGCCACTCGCAAACCTAACCGTAGTACAGCTAAACGAAGCACTCACAAGTGTCGAAACTACCGGTAAAACCAACGCCTTAACAGTATTTAAAAACAATTGGCTTATCAAAAATGATAAAAATCAGTGGATTTTCGCAGGTTCGCGCGATGTAAACAAGCTTATTGGTGGCGCCGAAATATTCGAACAATACAACAAAGCGCTCAAAACGGCCAAGCTCTATGACTACAGCGACATGATCACCAGGGCAATCAAAGCCCTGCAGCAGCACGACGAGCTTCGCTACAGCCTCCACGAGCAATACCTGTATATTATGCTCGATGAGTTTCAGGATACGAACCTAGCGCAACTACAGCTGGTAGAACTGTTAACGAATAACCCAAATACTGATGGCCGAGCCAATATTTTAGCCGTGGGCGACGACGATCAAGCAATTTTTAGTTTTCAGGGTGCCGACATCACCAATATGCAGTCGTTCACCACTATGTACAAAGACGTGCAGGTCATTACCTTAACCGATAATTACCGCTCTCACGCTGACATTTTGCATACTGCCCAAAACGTCGCAAATCAGATAGAAGATCGCTTAAGTAACTTGCTTGGGGCAGGGCAAAAAGTGTTGACTGCCAAAAACGACAAGCTGCCACTAGCCACTATCGAGCGACAGCAATATAAAAGTGATATTGCCCAGTTCGACGCAGTCGCAAACCAAATTGCGGCGCTTATAAAAGCAGGCATGCCGCCCCAAGAAATTGCCGTGCTCGCCCCGCAACATCGCTATCTTGAGCCGTTAATTCCATACCTACAAGCACTACAAATACCAATTCGCTACGACAAGCGCGAAAATGTTTTAGACGACCCGCATGTACTAGAGCTAACCCGTATGGCCCAACTTGTCAGTGCACTCGCTGCTAACGACCAACCTCTTGCCGATAGTATTTGGCCAAGTGTACTGAGTGCCGATTTTTGGGCGCTGCCAACCAGCACTATCTGGCAACTTAGCTGGCAGGCAGACGAAAACCGCTATATAGCCGATAAGCCGCATCATTGGCAAGCACTCATGATGAACATCGGCGAGCTTAAACCAATCGCCCTATTCTTTGCAAAATTAGCTGCGGTAACAGAGGCAGAAACGCTCGAAACCATGTTCGACTATTTAGTCGGCGTAGCGCCACTCACGTTAAACGAACCCGATCTGCCCGAATATGCAAGCCCGTACTATAACTTTTACTTTAGTACCGATGCTCAGGCAGAATCACCTCAAGATTTTACGCATATTTTAAGCAATTTAACCGTGTTACGCCAACATCTGCGCGAATATCGCCGCACTGCCGACAAGCCGCTCCAGCTAAAAGATTTATTGCAGTTTATCGATGATTATCGGGCTGCTGGCGAAAAGCTCCTTAATACCAGCCCATATCATTCGGCCCAAGACTCAGTGCAGCTCATGACAGCATACGGCGCTAAAGGGCTCGAATTTGATGCCGTTTTTGTACTGGCTACCCAAAATGATGTTTGGGGCATGGGCGCGCGTGGCCGTAGCAGTAACATTACCTTGCCACCAAACTTACAAATTATTCGCCGGGCGGGTAGCAGCAAAGACGAAAAAAAGCGCTTATTCTACGTGTCTATCACGCGCGCCAAGCACAGCCTATACCTTACAAGCTATGCCCAAAACTATGCCGGTAAGGCTACAACGGCGCTCGAATTTTTGAACGAAACTGACGGCAGTGCTACTGTATTGCCAGCCAAACACCAACAGGTAATAACCAACGAAACCGAAGTGCTCCAGCAAGAGGCCTTACAGCGATTTTGGCAAACGCGCCACGCACCAGAAGGCATTGCACAGCCCAGCTTGCGCGATTTAGTATTACCACGACTCGAAGAGTTCCAACTGAGCGCCACGCACCTAAATACTTTTACTGATTTAACCTATGGCGGGCCAGATGCGTTCTTTATCAATACCGTACTACGGTTCCCTAAAGCGCCAACTGCAGATGGCCAATACGGTAATGCCATTCACGAAACACTCGAATCTATGCAACACAGTTTGCGACGCGATGGTGAACTACCCGATGTCGACGAAGCCATAAAAATATTTACCGAAAAACTAAAAGCCAAGCGGCTCAACGATAATGATTTTAAACGCCAAAATCAACGCGGCGCTCAGGCTTTAGCAGAGTTTTTGCCGCAGTGGTGGCATAACTTTACGCCTGATGCCGAAACCGAAAAATCATTCAAGCACGAAGGCAGCTTTATTGGCGATGCACATCTCAGTGGCAACCTCGACCAAATATTGGTCGATAGCGACGATAAAAAAATACGCGTTGTTGACTTTAAAACTGGTAAAAGCCATGCCAAGTGGACGCGTGATGTCAAAATGCACAAATATCGCCAACAACTTTTGTTCTACAAATTGTTGGTAGAAAGTAGCCATAGCTACAAAGGCTACGATGTCGAGCAGGGGAGTTTAGTGTTTGTAGAACCCGACGAATCGGGTAAAGTTAACGAACTCAGCCTCGAATATACCAGCGAAGATATCATACGTACCAAACAGCTCATTAAAGCCGTATGGCAGCGGATTAAAATCCTTGATTTCCCAGACACCAGCCAATTTAGTGCCGACCTAAAAGGTATTATCGCGTTCGAAGATTGGCTCATCGACAATACGCAAGTTAGTTAAAATACAAAATTACAGCTTAAAATTCTTGCACTCACATGCGACGGGTGTATATTGAAAGTAGTGCAATAAGTGAGGGGATTTATACAAACAATACACGCAAAAAGCGTGAGTTCGTAATATCCACATAAAAACAACGAAAGTGTGTACGCAGTGGCAGAAATGCTTACAGACTCGAGCGTTAATCAAAATTCTCATTATATTAGCGGGCCTTGGCCACCCCAATGGCAGCCCGATACTCTTGATTCACCCGAACAACCATTCGAAGGTGAATACAACTATGGTAACCGCGAAATGCCGGTTGCAACTTACCGAAAATACTTTCTTCAGACCATCGCCAATAATCAGGTCACGGTTGTCCGTTCTGCAACTGGTAGCGGTAAAACAACGCAATTACCTCAGTATTTGTACGAAGCAGGGTACCAGGTTAATGTCACGCAACCACGCATTATGCCTTCGCGCACAAATTCAGAGCGCATCCGCGACGAAATAGAAACTGCAATCGGCGAACCAACCGGCCAACTTGTTGGTTACCGTACCAAAGAAGAAGGCAACTCAACAATAGAGACGAAAATCTTGTTGCTTACTGATGGTCTCGAAGTTATGCGTGAACTTACAAGCGCACCAAATAACCAAAAATCTATACTAATAATCGATGAAGCACACGAACGTAACCATAATATGGACGTGTTGCTTGCGCTCGCAAAAAAACGAATACAAATCGACCCAGACTTTAAGGTAGTTATTGCAAGCGCAACCGTAGATGTACAAAAATTTGCCAATTTCTTTCAACTCGAAGAAGACCGGCCGGTACCGATTATCGATATACCCGGGCGAGCTCACGAAATTGCTGTGGTCGATGGTGGTGACGGACACGAAGAAGCCATAAAGTATGGACAAATGGGGCTTAACGTAGGGCTTATCGTGCCTGGTAAAGAAGATATTACTAAAGCAACAAGTAAAATTGGGGCGCAAATGCGAAAAGGGCATGTTATATTACCGCTCCACCGTGATATGCCCACCGAAGAACAGCAAAAAGTAATGGCATCGTATCCAAACGGTAAAATTATTGTTTCGACCAACATTATTCGTTCAAGCATTACAATACCCGATTTAGATGTCATGATTAGCAGCGGGTGGGAACGCACAAGCGACGTAAATCTCGACGTAAGTGGCACCTATGTACGCCCAATTTCTATCAGTAGCGAAGAACAAGAGCGTGGGCGTGTAGGCCGTACTAAATTTGGTATATTCGTTCGCGCTTATTTACCAGGCTACCCACCACTACCGCCACAAGAACAACGGTCAATTTACGATAAACCCGAAATTTTGCGAATGCGGCTCGACAGCGTAGTCCTTAAACTTGCCCGAGCTGCACTCGATATCGACGACCTCGAATTTATGGATCCGCTCGACCCCGAAGCCATTAAAGGCGCTAAAACTCGCTTACGCAGAATAGGCGCACTCGCGCTAGATGGCTCTATTACCGACGTTGGTAATGAAATGGCATTTTTGCCAATCAACCCGCACCATGCTCGCATGCTTGTCGAAAGTCGCTCTCAAAGCTTTAGGGTACGCCAACAGATGCTCGCAGCTATTGCCGTACAACAAGAAAACGGCATAACCGTCACAGGTGCCGAACAAGCGCGTAGATGGAAAAAACTCAGCAGCGAAACACAATCGGATATTTTAATGGACCTCGATGTATTCATCGCCGCGGTAGATATGAAAGCAAGCGAGCTCGAAAAAATGGGCATTGTCCCTAAAAAGTTTTATCGCGCGCTCAATGCATTTTACATACTGAGCGAAAGCGAGAACATTGCGGGCATCCCACTCGAAAAACCAGATGAATCACAACGCCAAGCGCTAATACGCTGTATCGTTGCCGGCTCCGACGAACTCTACATGCACATAGGTAGAAATAGCTTTATCGACCCACGACAAAGACGCCGAAAAATTAGTATGCGAAGTGCATTGTCGCGCTCAAAAAAGGGGCTCGTAATGGGCGCACCAGCAGATTTACAGAAAATGACCGAAAAAGGTGGCCGTATGCGCCGGTTCATACTGGGTGCAACAGCTGTCAAGGCCGAAATGCTTGTAGATATTACCCCTGACCGAGTTACATATAATGGCGATGAGCTTACTGTCGATAAAGACGGACTCGCAAAAGTTCGTAAAGATGCCTACTTTGACGGCATAGACTTAAAAACAGAGGTGCTTGTTGCCCCAGAGCCATCGCCCGAACTTAAAGAATTTTTAATTCAAACCTTGGTTGAGTCTAAGTACAAGCAGCTTAATTACACTAAAACTAAAAAAATGCAGCAAACATTTATACGATTACGTGAATTACAAAAGCGCTCTGCAACGCCGCTTCACGTCGACACAGCAATTAACCTAGTATCAGAAGAACTCAATTACTACATTCCTGACACTGTAAAAACGCTTGGTGAAGTAGACGCCTACATGCCTGAATACACAGTAGATATGTTTGTGCCTGCCGAGCTCGAAGCAGAAATACTTGCATCATCACCAAATCACGTAACCATTCGGGGCGTTAAGCTGCACGTTAAGTACAATTACGGCAATGCATACATTGATATACCAAAAAAACTTACACGTTCAATACCAAAAACTATTCCTGAGCTTGGTGACCGCCCAATATACATTCATAAACCACGAGTTAGGGGCTACCACTTACTGCAAGACACAAATGTTGTCTCTATTGTTTCGCCTACTCAACAGCAACCTATAAAACAAGGGGCTGTAAAGCCCGAAACACCGTTTTTTGCTCGAGACCCATCAGTACGAGGTATTACTCAACGTCAAGCTGTCAGCATTCCACAACAACGTAAACCATTCTATGCTCAAAGCTTTAACCGCGCTTCGACCGGGCGTCGCTAATATTGTAAGTTTTATATAATTATTGTATTGTACATTTTGTACCCAGCCCAAAAGTGAAGGGAAGTATAGAAGGTGAAAATCAGCATCAAGTTCGATGCGAGTGACTCCAAGCAGCTCGCTGATGCCGCTTCGAAGCTCACCGGGCTTCTGCAGGGCATCAAGCTCGATGACATCATGGAACACGTCGACAAGTTCGCCGTGGTGCTCGGGCTCTTGCCCGATGACACTCCGGACGCCGACAAAAGCGCCGTGCCCGAAAGTGGCCCTGTCGACGAAAACCGCATCTCCACCCAGGGTTTCTCTGCTCACACCAAGGACGTTCTTGCCCACGCCGGGGTCATGACTGTTCAAGAGCTCACCGAGTATTCCGAGGTGCAGCTCTGGAGGTTCGCAGGCATGGACGAGTCGGGCATCCTTGAATGCCGAGATGTACTCGAGAAGCACGATCTGACGCTTCGCGACGACGAGGCCTGAGGCGCAACCCGCGCCCTGGCCAGCGCCCCCACATACCCCCGACGCCAGCGCCCCCACGCTGGCGTCGGGCCTAACCCGAGCGCTCAAATCATTTGAGCCTTCAGGCTAGGCAACCCCATCTACCATCTACTAATCCCCATACCCCAAATGTACACTCACAGAGTATAGTTAAAGTATATGGCCAACAATCACATACGAACATTTGCATTCATCGACAGCCAAAACCTTAATATGGGCGTGGCAACCAATATCCGGCGCCGTAACATGCGCTACAATGGCTGGCGACTCGATTTCGAAAAGTTTCGAACGTTTTTATCAGATAAATATCGTGTTGATACTGCCTTTATTTTTATTGGTAATCTACCCGGTAACGAGGCCCTATACGAAAGCCTGCAACGTGCTGGCTATATTTTGGTGCTTAAGCCAACAACTACCTATAAAGATGCCGACGACAACGACGTAGTTAAAGGTAATGTCGATACCGACCTTGTGCTATATGCCGCTGCTAAAGAAATTAATAATTATGACAAAGCTATAGTCGTATCGGGTGATGGCGACTTTTTAAGCCTGTACGATTTTTTACACTCAGAAGGCAAGCTCGGTAAAATTGTTATCCCTAACAAACTAAGCTATTCACAACTGCTCAATAAATATTCAGAATATTTCGATTTTGTATCAGTAAACCGTAAAAAACTCGAAAAAAGGCAACAAAAAAGACGAGTATGATCTTGCAGGACGCACACTGCAAGGTAACTCGTCGTGGTAATAGCAAGATAGTACCTAAATTATCGCCCTATGTCAATCCGTAATGGCTAACGTTAGTCGCGGTCGCGGCCAGAATCGCCCGAAGTTGATCGCCTAAGGTCATCAAAGCGCTTCTGTACGCTACCTGTAGTGTCTTTATCATCATTTTTAGCACTGCCTGACGTTTTCTGCTTACTATCATCGCCAACTTTTACTTGCTCAGCGGCGCGGCGCTCTTGTAAATCAGTCTGCTTAAACCCAGGCTGCACAATCACACGCACTTGATCGCTGCCACGTTTAAGGCCATATAATATTTGGCCCGGCTTTGACGATTGAGCCAACAAAACAAGTACCATAAATAACACTGCGACGCTCGCAAATACTAAGCGCGGGGCAGTCACAAATTGTTTTCGGCTAACAAAACCTATCTCATCGGCAATACGTTTTTTAGCTTCGCTACTTAAACCCGGTACATCATGGCCAATACTAGTCGCAATGCGCGCCATAGCATCAGCGTCAGCAGCGGTTGCGCCGTTTCGACGAAGTTCTAGTTTAAGTAGTAAGTCTTTCACTCTAATAATCCCTTTAATTTCTTAAGTGCCCGATATTGTATAACCCGCACGTTACCTTCAGTTGTGCCTAGGCTTTCTGCTGTTTTTTTAGCCGAATAACCTAAAGTAAACCGCATCGTTACAATCGAGCGCATATCTTGCGGCAGTGCATCGACTGCGGCTTTAACCGCATCAGCTGACAGCTTTTTATCAAGCACGGCCTCAATGGGCTCGGCGTCTGATACATGCTCCTCATCACCTAAAGTTTCAGGGTGTTTCTTGCGCCAATGGTCCATCATCGTGTTTCGAGCGATAGTATACAACCATGGGCGCGGATGCTTAAAATCAAAAGCCTCTAAGCGGTTCCAGGCCTTCATAAAAGTGTCTGATGTTAAATCTTCTGCCAGATGTTGGTCACGCACATGCACCAATAGATATCGATAGATATCGTCAGCGTAGGTGTTGTACATGTTTGCAAATCTTCGCTTTCTGCTTAGCATCCACATTCTTTCACATTATATGTAACGTATTACTCTCTCGTTCGTTACATCTATTGTAAACATAAAGGAGAATACATGAAGAAGTATCTTATATTACCCGCAATAATTGGCCTCGTTGCGGTCCCTAGTTTGGCCTTTGCACAGCACGATTCATCAACGAACCCGGCGGTGATTGGGCAGGGCGTAAGCGCCAGCATTACTAAGCCTATGATTGCCGACAATGATGCCGATGACACCACAGTGGCGACAACCAGTACGTCTACCACTGCTCCTACAACGAAACCCGAAGAAACCAAACCGCCTATAGTGGTGCCAGATGGTTCGCTCACGACAGATCAAGCCAAGGCAGTTGCAATGGCACTGAACTCAGATAAGACTGTTCTAAAAGTCGAAGCCGAAATGGAACATGGTGTACTTGTCTACGAAGTTAAATTTACTGATGGCACCGAAGTAACGATACTTGCCAGCGATGGTAGTGTTGTTGCGAACGAAACTAGGTCTTCATCGCTGCGTACCCCTAACACGAACGCTAACGAGCACGCCACTAATAAGCACAACGAAGGTAACCACTTCGGCCAGCTTAAGCAAGACGATTAATAACTAACCTAACTCTGAACTAAATCAAAACAGCGCCTAACCAGCGCTGTTTTTTAATAAACATAAGCACAATGTTAATTTGACCAACCCGCAATTGCGTTGTACTATTCATTAAATGACAAACAACCAACATGAGCTTCAACCCTTTAGCGATCCAGAAGTAACTAAATTCTTACTTCTTGTGCAAGGCATCGACAACGCACGGGGCCACATGTTTAAGGCGAGTGAACGTTATCGCAGTCTACCCACAACAGGCTACTTCAAATTGTTTTCATCTACTGCACGGCTCACAAATACCGCTTTGTCAGAAACAGTGCTACATGTTGTGTGCGATGAGCAGGGTGGTTCTGCACTCGAAAAGGCCCAGCTTATTGCTCAAATATTGACCGAAGATGACGAAAAACGAATCAAGCATTTTAACGGACTTAAGGTAGGCGTTAATTTCGCTCCTGCAAATCTAACGGAGCAAGGTTTGGTCGGTAATATATCTGAAGCGTTAGAAGAATTTGGCCCCGACCCGGATGTTGCAGCTGGTGTAATGAACGAATATGTAAGTTGTGCTCAAATTGATTTCGACAACTTTATTAGAGCCGTACAAGAATCAAATAATGCAAAAATATTGGATACCGCCAGCAAAATTGGCAAAGAGGCACTTACTATGGCCAAATACACCGCCGTGGCCATGGCAAGTATCTATTTGGGTACCCGACACCTACGAAAATAAGTAATTATATTTCTTTTGGCTATTATTTAATAAAAAGAGTAAGCTGCAAGCATTAAGGCGATAATGCTTCAAAAACAATCACTCGAAACCAAACCAAAACCATAGATGAGCTACTGAGCACACGGACTTGGAGTGAGACAAAAAGGCAAGGCGAGCTGCTTGCGTTTTATACAGCCGAAGGCCACGATGTTTACAACATCACTGCGCCGTTCGAATACCAAGGTAATACCCTTATCGCAGGCCGCACCGAAGAGCGCGAAGACGAAGTACGCACCCTAACCAGATTCTTTAGGTTGCAAGACGTTACCTGGGTGCACGATGAATACCTACCAACCATGCAACTGCAAGATCCGTTTGTGTCACAAATAGAGGGCAAATGGGTTGTCGGTGGCGTAAAAGTGTATCCGGTTGCAGATAACCCTGCAGCAGTCGAAAAATGGGAAACGCTCATATACACTGGTGATGATTTAAATAATCTTAGTTTGCTTGTAACCGGGCCTTATAAAATGAAAGATATTCGCCTGGTGCAGCTACAAAATGGCGTTGGGGTGTTTACACGGCCGCAAGGCGCAAAAGGTGGCCGTGGCAAAATTGGCTACACTACCGTAAGCCGCTTACAAGAAATCACCACGCAGCTACTCGAAGATGCACCAATTATCCCAGGCTTATTTACCGACGAAGAGTGGGGTGGCGTAAACGAAGCCCATGCTCTTGATGCGCAACACGTAGGGGTTGTGGGGCATATTGCTCGCTACGCAGTCGGCCGCGAATATTACCCAACGACTTTTGTCTTTAATACCTCTAATCACTCAGTATTTAATCAGCAGATCATTGCCCAGCGTGATTGCTTTCCACCGACTGCCACTAAAAAACCAGATACCGAAAAGGTCTTGTTTTCGGGAGGGTTAAAAATGATGGGCGAATTCGCCACTTGGTACGGTGGTATCAGTGACACCAGCGCTGGCGCATTACCACAAATACCAAATCCATTTATATAATTTCGATTCTAAATTTTTTGGCCCCGCCCAGGAGTCGAAACTCTTGGGCGGGGCCGGTTAGTGCTGCATGGGCTCAGGCGTTAACAACGATGACCGTCGTGCCAACCTGTGCCCATGCGAACAGCTGCTTCGCCTTATACATGCTCTTCAGGCCTACGCAGCCGTGACTCCAGCGGTAGCCGCTGGCGTATTCCAAGCTATAATGGATGCCTTGGCCGCCACTAAACGGCATGAAGTAGGGCATGTGCACGCGGTACAGCGTGCTGACCTTGTCAACGTACTTGGCGTTGATCTTGAACGTGCCACGTCGAGTAGGCCAGGGGCCGGTGCCATCGCTTGCGCGATGCGTACCTTCTGCGCCGTGCCGGGCAGCGGTCATCAGGTAGACCTTGTGGTTCTGCAGGGCAACCAGCTGCCACGACTTGATACCAACACAGATGACCTTGCCGTTCTTGCCGTTGTAGTTCCGGCAGGCACTGGGCACCCACGAAGGGATAGCGGTGGTCGTAACCGCAACCTGCGCAGCAGAATCGCGGACAATCGAAGCGCTCGCTGATGTTGCGGGCTGGCCCACAACAATAGTCATCGCTAGCGCGCAAATCAGGCCAATCAGAACAGGCAGCCTATAACGCTGCATATCCCACCTCCAATGTATTTGACAATAAGCCTGAATGATTATACTAAATATCACGGCAATTTAAAAGAGCCTCATAGTTCGAGACCCTTATGCGATTCCCAGTGCCCAGTGTTCCGCACTCCCATTACCCAGTCCCTAGGACCCAACCCCCTAATTTATTGCTAGCCAGCAATAAATTTAAGTACGTCGTATACAAAAAATCCTGGCCATACCAACGCTTTTAGTAGCGCCACAATAACTTCACCAAAACCGTTGGCTTGGCTCACCCAAAACCATGCCGCGCCAATCATCGCCACAAAATAACCACCAAAAGCACCACTGCTTGCTGCAGTATTGTTATAGTTAGCTTTTCGCATGGCACACCCTTCGTTTATATAGTTTCATTATGCGCCTTACATATAAAATATAAAACGACAGCAACACTCCATACACTTTACTTTTTATCAATAAGTATTATAATGCAATATTATGGGTGAATTGCAAATACAACCAACCGAGCGTGAACCGCTAACATCTAAAGATCACTATTCGTACGTGACACGCAGTATTATTCGGCTCTTTAACCAGGGCACCCTTACCAATGTTGCGACAGTCGATGTCGAACCTGAGTACGGCTATACAACACGTCTAAATTATGTAGACGAAAGTGTTCGAATTACTTATGGTAATGACCTAGGGCTTAACACTGGTGCTGCAGAGGATTTAGCAAAAGATAAAGGCCATACAAAGTTCTTGCTTCGCAATTTAGGTATAAATTGCCCCGAAGGCGAAACTTTTTTGATGCCTTGGTGGGTCGAACGTATAGGGCAATCGCAATTAAGCCGAGGTAACAATAATTTGCGAACAGCAGATGATGCCGACCAATATCTTCGCTCAACCTTTGGTTATCCTGCCTATATAAAACCTGTAAACGGCTCAAAAGGTGGTGGTATCTACAAGGTTCGTAGCGAAGAAGAACTACAAGCTGTGTTCGAAGAATACAACACAAATAGAATAAGTGTTGCTCTTATAGAAAAGCCAATTACAATGCCCGATTATCGTATCGTGATGCTCGACGGTGAAATGATAAGCGCCTACCGACGCGATCCACTCGCCATAGAAGGAGACGGCACCAGCACTATTCGCGAGCTAATTAGCCTTCTCCAGCAACAATACTTTCAAGAGGGACGTGATACAAATATTAATATTGATGATCCACGAATCGCCAAAGAACTAATCGAACAAAGCTTAACGCTTGATTCGGTTATTGAAGCAAACAAACGCATAACACTTGTGCCTGTATCGAACTTATCAATGGGCGGCACGTCGCTGGATGTATCAAAACAAATAGATCCAGTATGGGTAGATTTATGTAGTTTTATCTAAAAAAATATGAATTTAAGGCTTTGCGGCATAGATTTAGCCTGCGGTGACATACGTGATGCTACGACTGATTATTCAATTATCGAAGTTAACGCTTCACCCGGGCTCGACCATTACGCATCGAGCGGCGAAGAACAAAGTAGAATCGTAGACGAACTGTACACCAGAGTACTAAACACTTTATAGTACTAGTATGATCGTTACACCAATTAAAACCGAGCTGATATATCCGGAACAAAAAACTTTACTCGAACTTATCGATACGTATATAACAGATTTAGCCGAAGGCTCTTTACTCGTTATTGCCTCAAAGATTGTATCGCTCTGCGAAGGCAGTGTTGCTGACCCACAAAAAATAAGTAAAGACGACCTTATAATCGAACAATCGCAGTTGTATCTCAATCGTTCAACAAGTGTGTACGGCACAATGATTACTATTACCAAAAATTCATTGATGCTTGCCGCGGGCATAGATGCTTCAAATAGCGCCGGTATGTATGTATTGTGGCCAAAAAATCCTCTCTCATCTGCAAAAAGCGTTCAAGAACATCTTACACGCAAATTTAACCTAACGAATTTTGGCGTTGTAATTGTAGATAGCACATCTAAACCTATGCGTATTGGCACAACGGGTATAGCACTTGCACATAGTGGCTTTAGCGAGCTTAACGACTATATAGGTAGCAAAGACTTGTTTGGTAAAAAAATGGAAGTCTCGCGGGCGAACATAGCCGAAGGCATCGCAGCGGCTGCTGTTCTTGCAATGGGTGAGGGAACCGAACAAACACCGTTCGCCCTTATTGGCGATGTCCCATTTGTTCATTTTGACCCCAACGAATCTGGCTCTAGCTATTTATTACCAAAAAATGCTTACAAAGATGATATATATGAGCCATTTTGGAACAGCGTTAAATGGCACAAAGGTAAAGACTAATATTTATGCCTGCAAAACAAGCGCTATTTCGCACCATGCTCGTCGGCACACTACTATACAGCGTGGCTATTGGCCTTATTTTTAAAGATTCGGTAGAACTAACTGGCTTTATAAACATTTTAATCGTAGTGCTAACCATGACGCTGGCGCAAAGACTGCTCGATTACATAGACGCCAAACTTGCCGCGTAACTTAGCTACCTATCATTTCGCTTACGATTTTTGCACTTCGCAGTGCCAGTGGTATGCCCCCGCCTGGGTGGGCAGTTACACCGCAGTGATACAATCCTGTAAATTTTTGATCTTTGTTTGGCTGTCTAAAAAATGCACCAGAAATGCTATTTGCAGACTGGCCATAAATTGCGCCTTTGTACGCAAAAAAATCTTCCTGAATTTTAATAGGTGTCAGGCTCGTAAGTTCAACAACGATCTTTTTTCGAATATCTTTGTCTAGGACTTTTTCTAGCTTAGTAATAACGAACTCTTTCGACTGCGTAATATATACTTCGTCAACACCTGCTGGCACATTAATCATAATAAACAGGTTCTGATGTCCGGCCGGGGCATGACTTTTTTCAAAATAACCAGTGTAGTTGATGTAAATAGTTGGGTCATTGTACGGTGTTTTATTGTGCCACAAAGCTTTCGTTTCGGCAGCGTAATCATCGGCAAAAAAAATATTGTGTAGGTATAGGTTTTTCTTGTTAAGTTTCTTTACGCCTAAGTACAGCACCAACCCTGACGCGCTATATTCTTTGGCGACCGCCTTGTTGTGCCGGGTACTATCGCCCAAAAGTGCATATGCCGCAGTAACATCTCCGGCGTTAATAACCTTATCGCAAACCATAGCTTTTTTTTGCCCACTTAGCCAAACCCTAAAACCGCCTTTAGGCATAGATTCTATTTTGGTAACTAAAGTTGAAAACGTGAAGTTTGTACCCAAATCTTCCGAAAGGCGGTAAATTGCACTAGGGATTTCTCTCATTGATCCTTTGGGCTGATACGCCCCACCGGCGTGCTCAAGCGACGCCATAGAGCTGAGCATTGCCGGGGCGCGCATGGGGTTAGCGCCAACATATGTTGCAAACCTATCGAAAAACGTAATTGTTTCTTGTTTTTCAAAATACCGCCTATGAATCTTATGCATAGAACTAACATAAAACCCTAACGGTGTACCAAGCATGTCTTTTAACGAGCGCACGTTTACTGCAGCGCTTACACTAAACGGCTTATCTATGAAGTCTTTACCCACACCGGTTAGTAGCTTGTGCGCTTGCGCAAGAAAAGCAACGACATTTTCTTTGGGCTCACCAAAACATCTATACATTTCGTCTGCAAGGGCACTAGGGTTGTCGAATCCTTGTAAAACACGATCATCAAAAAAGTACCGACAAGCTTCGCCTGTTTGAAAGTACGAAAAATACGAATCAAGTGATTTGCCACAATCATCAAATAATCTTTGCAGTTCATCTGGATCAGTAAAAAAAGATGGCCCACCATCAAAATAGAATCCTTTCTTTTGTAGGCCGGTCATCTTTCCGCCATATGAAGGGTTATTGTCAAAAACATGCACTTCATGGCCCTGGGCACTTAACCGCGCCGAAGCCGCTAATCCGGCCACCCCCGCACCCAAGATCGCAATTTTCATAAACCCTTCATATTGGTATGTAAGTTCGTGTTCATTCGCTTAATCATAACAAACTAACGAGCGTTAAATGGATTCGGTAGAACTAAGTGGCTTTGTAAACATATTTATTGTGGTACTAGCCATGACTTTAGCCCAAAAATTGCTCGAATATATAGACTCTAAATTAAGCTAAGCAATCCTAAGTATTTATGTTATTTTTGGGCGCTAACAAATCTTTGCGTTTTAGCTAAAAATTTCGAAGCGTAGTACCTATCGTAGCCCAGTAACAAACTTATTTGTGCATCAGTAAGATTATTACCAGACTTTTTTGCCAAAATCTGATTTACAATAACGTCACCCGCTCCCCAAATACCAATAAATATACCGGCTTGTCTAGCTACAGCCGTCGGTCCATTTATTGTGTTTAGTGCAACAGCGCCTACTCCAAAGAAAAAATTAAATCTATTAAAACGCTCACCGGGTATTTGTTCACGTCGTTGTTTTGTTGCTTCAAGTAGACCGTCAGACACTACTGTATTTAAAAATTTAGAATGGCCGTTAGGGTCCATCAAACCGCGTTTAAGCTTTGTATTTGTGCGTAAACGCTCATCACGTTCGCTAACGTTAGCTCTAATTATGGTAGGTGCATAGCGAAAAGATTCTGGGAGATTTAGCGTACTGTAGGCTGCCCAAACTTCTTGCTCTCGACGGCTCAAAACCCTAACTCCGTTTACTTCTTTTTCTTTTTGTTGCATTAAGCCTACACCTAAACTCGCCGTACCTTGGCTATCGATGCCGCTGACACTAGGCGTAAAGTCACTCTTTGGCCCACTCGCACCATGCACAGCAACCAAACCAAGGCCAGCCATACGCGTAGTGCGACGTACGGCGTCAATATTTACTGATAGTCGTTCTTCATCAAAGCCCACCGGGAATGCAAGATCAGTAAATTCAATACCGTGCTCTTCTAAATCTAGATACGGTAGTGGTACAAAATTTTTGGCCATAATAGATATTTTGACATATATACAATTTATTGTCTATTTTATGTTACTTGGATATTTATAAATTACTTTAGTTAGGCTGGCTGCGTTGTGAGTGTGGGCGCCATTGGCGCAGCCTAGCAGCTAGCCAAAACCGTTTTAAACAGAGTAGTATTATAGTAAGAGTTACTTATGCATCTGCTTAAACAATACAAAACGCTAACCGCAACTTTGCTAACACTGCCAATTGGTGGGTTGCTGTACTTACTTGGTTTGCATACCGCAGCCGATGTCTTATTTGCCGCTATGTCACTTTGGGTACTGGTGCCAATGGCATACAACATGTTTAAGCAGTTACTGCGCGGGCAGTATGGGCTAGATATTTTAGCGGTTATTGCTGTTAGCGCATCGCTGGCGCTGCACGAATTTTTTGCGGCGGTTGTTATTGTCATTATGATATTGAGCGGCCAAGCACTCGAAGATTACGCCCAAGAACACGCTAAAAAAGAGCTTAAAGACTTATTAAAACGCGCGCCAAAAATTGCCCACAAAAAAGTTGGGGCAGACTTTGTAGATGTAGCGGTAAATACCGTAAAAATAGGCGATATATTGCTTATTAAACCGGGCGAAGTCGTGCCAGTGGATGCCATTATTACCAAAGGCCAAACATCAGTAGACGAATCGGCCTTAACGGGCGAAAGCTTGCCGCTCGATAAAACCGTAGGCGATAATCTACTAAGCGGGAGCATTAACCAGCAAAGCGTTATTACCGTTAAAGCGCTGCATACCAGTAAACAAAGCCAGTACGAACAAATTGTAGCTATGGTGTCGGGTGCGGCATCGGCAAAATCGCCGTTTGTACGCATGGCAGACATGTACAGCGTGCCGTTTACCATTGTATCGCTCACTATTGCCGGTGGGGCATGGGCGGCCAGTGGTGACCCTGTACGTGCGCTAGAGGTATTAGTGCTCGCAACACCATGCCCATTATTAATTGCAACGCCTGTTGCCTTAGTTTCGGGTATGAGCAAAGGCGCACGTAAAGGCATTATATTTAAGCACGGTGGTGCGCTCGAAAAGCTGGCCAATATTAAAGCCATCGCTTTTGATAAAACCGGCACCTTAACCGTAGGTGTACCCAGCGTAAGCGCTGTGGTGCCCTATAAAAGTTCGCTCAGTGCGGATGAACTTTTAACGCTTGCCGCCGCTGCAGAAGCATCGTCATCGCACATACTCGCCTTAGCTGTTGTGGCGCAGGCAAAACAGCGCTCGTTAGCTATACCGCAAATTACAAATCTTACCGAAACAGTCGGTAGTGGTATTACCGCAACTATTAATAAGCAATTAGTAACAGTAGGTAAATTTGCGTTTTTAAAGGGGCAGGGCATACACATGCCGGCCGAACCTGCCGATGATGCGCAGCAGGGCCAAACGGCCATATACATTGCCCAAAGTAACACCTATGTTGGGGCCATATTCTTTAGTGATACCGTCCGGCCCGAAGCCGCCGGTACGCTTACTAAACTTAAAAAAATGGGCATTAAGCGCTTTATGATGCTCACCGGTGACAAGCAGCAGGTAGCTGACCGCATTGCGCGCGCCGTAGGTATTACGCACGTTAAGGCCGAATGCTTGCCGGCAGACAAGCTCCATGCGCTTACATTGTTCCGCAAAAAATATAGCCCGCTGGCGTTTGTGGGTGATGGCGTAAACGATGCACCGTCGCTAGCTGCTGCAGATGTAGGCATTGCCCTGGGCGCCAAAGGTTCTACCGTGGCTAGCGAAACCGCTGATGTAGTTATAATGTTGGACGATTTTAGCAAAGTCGCCCAAAGCGTAGCTATTAGCAAGCGCACTATTAGTATTGCTAAACAAAGTATATTTTTGGGCATTGGGCTGAGTATTATACTTATGTTGTTTGCCGCGCTCACCGGCTTTTTAAAGCCCGTATACGGTGCATTTGTGCAAGAACTGGTAGATGTAGCCACCATTTTTTTAGCCCTCCGCGCCCGCAAATAAATACATTCGCCACCCCATGCACTCCGCTATATTACTAGCAACAAGCGCGTAGTCTTTGGCAGTATCCGCGACCTCCAGCTCTTATCGTTAAATACTTTATGCACTATTATATGTTTATATACATATTTATGGTATTGTATGGTTACGACGAGAGCGCGTACATTTATTTTTTACTGGACTCGAGATACTCCCGGAGACATAATAGTTTCTTTGCACAAACTTGTGCAGAGCTTTGAAGACCTACTTTTGGAGGTGAATGGCATGGCATGGATTTGCGACGACTGCGCCGAGAAGACCCACGGCAAGGAGTGCGCCAACTGCGGCGGCACGAACAAGCGAAAGGGCTGAGGCTTCGCCTCAATCATGACATGCGGGGCGAAGCCGTGAGTAACTCATCGAGAGTACTCACGGCAAAGCCACTTCATGCCACACCGTAAAGGTGTACCTCAAGATTTTGGAGCTATCACTCTAAGGTTTTGCCCAGTACTAAACAAACGCACTCTCCACGTACGAGCCCTCACTACTTGCTCAGGCAAGTGTGAGGGTTTTCACCTTCAAGACTAAATTAATTATTACACTTAATAATCCCTTAAACCCAGGAGCTAGCATGAGCAGTTTTGAAGAAACGTACAGAGCAGAAATGGCTAATCAGGCCGAGATATTAAATGCTCAAATACCAGCCGAGGTAAAAGCGGAACAGGATAAAATAGATAGGCAAGCAAAATACTGGAAGCTTCATGGTGAAAGTGTAGCAAGGGTTGAAAAATCTTTAGTAGTTGCCCGATTTATAGCTGGTCAGTTAATTGCACAAGAAACGCCGACAGATTTAACAATATTTAGAAATAAGAAAGTTACTACAGAAAAACGTTCATTATTTAAGACTACATATATAGATTCTTATTCTGAAGTTGATATATTCACAGGATGGCACATTGGCGAGCCAATGTTTATTAACGAATATATGGAAGCGGCAGAACTTACTAAGCCCGTTAAACGGTCGAACCCTCTCATTACTAAGCATATATATTTGTGGAATGGGATGCTTGCCACTTCAGGGAAAGTCTATTTACTCCCCGAACACAACTATTCACCTACTTTCCACAAAGACCACGATCGTCTTGAGCGCCGCGGTACAAGATTATGGTCGTTCAACAATAACGGGCCATCATTACTCACCGATTACAAAGATTTTGGAAAAGTCGATCCAGATAATGTTGTATCCTACTCATATGTCGATAAAATTCCAGCATCACTTGAAAAAGCGCTTGCACGATTTGCAATCAAAAAAGGCGTTTCTTTAGACGGCCGCCTTTAAGTATGTCTGCCAAACAACAGCTTTTTCGCACTATGCTCGTTGGCACATTGCTCTACAGCGTAGTTATTGGCTTTTTTAACGACTACACCGATATTTTAAGTACGCGCTCCTACAGTATTACCTTTGCGCTCGCAATAATTATGCAGTTGCTTACATTTGCTACTTTTTGGGTAAAAGATATGGTTGCTAAATACATAAAAGGCCTCAATCGTCCAAAAGGTAAAGCTTTGCTCGCATTTGGAGTTTGGCTCGTAATATTCCTTAGTAAATTTGTATTTTTATGGGCAATTAGCATTATATTCCGCGATTCAGTACAAATCAGCGGCTTTATCGGGCTTTTGCTAGTAATATTAGTGATGACTGCCATACAAAAACTAGTCGAGCTTATAGACTCTAAACTCGGCAATAAATAGCATGAAAAAAGCATACATATTGGTGGTACTGCAGTTTAGTATGTTGTTTGCTATAGCCTATTATTGTGGCGTTTGGGGTGCATGGTGGCAAAATGCAGTAACTATGGCGGCTTTAGGCTTGGGCGTGTGGGCGGTGGCTGCAATGCGCTTTAGCGTTAATATTTTGCCAACCGTACGCCAAAAACAGCAATTATTTACAAGTGGCCCCTACAAATACATTCGCCACCCTATGTATACCGCCATTTTGCTCGCAACCAGCATGTGGGTGCTAAACAGGGTAGATGCTGTTGCTGTGGCCCTTTGGCTCGCGCTACTTATAGTGTTGGTAGTTAAGCTCCACTACGAAGAAACATTGCTAACAAAACACTTTAGCGGCTACAAACAATACACAAAAACCACCAAGCGCCTTATCCCGTTTGTTTACTAACCCTTCTTTTATCTGTTTGTAAGGTGTAATATTTGAATGGTTATGCCCCATAAAATACTCATAAATACTGCCTTTGATTTTAGAACAGATACCCCAGCAGACGGTGACCCAGATGCGCTTAGCCCATCTTTGCGGGCATACCACCAAATTTTATGGAGCAAACAACTGCCAAATGGTGCATTATTTAAGCTCGATGTCACACAAAGAGGCAAGTATTTGTATCATCAATCACAGCTAGGTGAATTTGTATTAACGAGCGATTCGGTTGTGCCTACCTATGCAAAATGGAAGCGCATGCAACAATTACTTTCAACAGTCCCAAGTTCAGAAATCGAATCATTTAGAACTTTAGGCTACACAATTGGCGGCATGATGATTTGGCCGGGTGTACCAAAAAATGGACAAAAAACAATTAATATGGCCAGGGGCTTTGACCGAATTATTGCAGATAGAATGGACTTAACGCTAGAGTGCGTTAGACGACACTATGCAGGCACAGAGAGTCCGTTAACTGATACAATTGTGGCCTATAGCGATTTTTTCGCTTTGTTCGAATCATTTAAGGGTTTTGTAGATTACTTTTTTCTACAAGATCTTGTGTCAGACGATTATGGCACAGTAAGGTTCTTTACTCCATTCGATAATTTTATAACTAGTGGATTACCTACTTCGCCTGATGAATATAGCACATACAGACTCAGCTCTATGTTATGGGTTAACGCACGCAATGAACGCATAAATAATGCATACAATTAATTAGCTTCTATTCTTTTATCTGTTTGTAAGGTGTAGAATTTGAGTAATGAAACGTACAGAGTTGTTAGTTTATGGAATAATCGCTTCGACAATCTCGGCAGTAATGCTTGTTGCCGCGCTAGGTGACCGCGAATACGGCTATTATGATCTATTAAGAGTTGCGATATGTTTTACGGGGGCAGTTACTGCGTTTATTGCGTTTCAATTTAAAAGCTATATAGTTTCGACAATCTCAGCATTGATAGCTATGGTATTCAATCCCTTTTTCAAAATAACTCTCGAACGTGGGACTTGGCAAACCATAGATTTAATTTCAGGGTTGTACTTTTTAATTGTAGCGTTAGTGTTTTATCTAGAATACCGAGAAATGAAGAAAATAGAAGGCTCAAGTGAGTGATATTACTGATTTACAGGCAAGAATTATTGCATTTCGAGATGCGCGTGACTGGAAGCAGTTTCATAATCCCAAGGATGTAGCTATATCTTTAGTTTTAGAGGCCACAGAGTTACTGGAGCATTTTCAGTGGAAATCACCCGACGAAATGCAAAAGCACGTAGTAGATAAAAAGACTGAGGTGAGCGAAGAGCTTGCCGATGTGCTGTATTGGGTACTACTTTTGGCGAATGACCTTAAAATCGATGTTTCTGAAGCCCTAGCGCGAAAAATGGACATTAACGAAGCTAAATACCCCCAAGATAAAGCCAAAGGCAATCACAAAAAATACACGGAACTTGCCGATTAATGATCGTTTATTCATCTACAAAGCAAGCTTTTCTTGACGACGTCATGTCGAATGACATTGGTAACGTTATCTTAAAAACTTTTAAGCAGGTTACTGGGCATGGTGTAGGACCGGCAGAAGTTACTTCATGGGTAAACTCACTACAGTATATGGAGCGAGTATTAAACGATGCCGAGATTCCTAACGATGCCGGTGTGTCAATCGAGTACCATATTCCTCAGTCCTCTAAGCGAATCGATTTTATACTTTCCGGCCAAAACTCTAGTAATCAAGATACGGCAGTTCTTATTGAATTAAAGCAATGGCAAGAGGCTCAGATAACAGACAAAGATGCCGTTGTCTCAACAAGGTTTAAGCACGGAATAAAAGAAACATCACACCCCTCATATCAGGCGTGGTCTTACAAAAGGCTACTCGAAGATTTCAATCAAACCGTTGAAGAGGAAGAGATTAACCTCGTTCCATGCGCATACCTTCACAACTACGAGCCAGACGACGTTATTACAAACCCGTTTTACGATGAGTATCTTGAGCAAGCACCAGTATTTTTAAAGCCAGATGCAGTAAAGCTTCGTGAGTTTCTAAAAAATAATATTAAATATGGTGACAAAAACCAATTAACGTACAGGATTGACCACGGCCGCATACGACCTTCAAAGAATCTTGCCGATCAACTCGCTTCGATGCTGACAGGCAACGATGAATTCGTAATGATTGATGATCAGAAAGTAGCTTACGAGACTGCACTAAAATTAGCAGATAAAGCACAAAATTCAGATAAAAAACAAATTCTTATCATCCAAGGCGGGCCAGTAACAGGCAAATCAGTCTTAGCAATTAACTTACTTACAGAACTCACAAATCGCAGGCTCCTTGCTCAATATGTAACACGCAATTCAGCACCAAGGGAAGTGTATCAAGCAAAACTGACTGGGACGCTCAAAAAATCGCACATCGCTAACCTGTTTAGAGGCTCTGGCTCATTTACTTCAACACCCAAAAATACATTCGATGTACTAATCGTTGATGAGGCACATAGATTAAACGAAAAATCTGGCTTATTTAATAATTTGGGCGAAAATCAGATCAAAGAGATTATTCACTCGTCAAAGCTGAGTATATTCTTTATAGATGAAGACCAAAAAGTTACCTTAAAAGATATAGGTGATAAAGATGAAGTACATTTTTGGGGCATGCACTTTAGGGCTGAGACAACAGAAATGCAACTAGAATCACAGTTTAGGTGCAACGGCTCTGACGGTTATTTGGCATGGCTCGACAATACTTTGCAAATTAGAAAAACTGCTAATGAAACCCTTGAAGATATCAATTATGGCTTTAAGGTATTTGATGACCCCCAAGATTTATTTGATGCAATAAAGCTTAAGAATAAGACAAACAACAAATCACGTATGGTTGCCGGATATTGCTGGAACTGGAAAAGCGCAAATAAGCCCGTACTTAAAGATATTGTCATAGGCGATTTTGAAGCTACTTGGAATTTAAAATCCCAGGGACAATCATGGTTAATTCACCCAAATTCTGTTGAGCAAGTTGGCTGTATTCATACAGTACAAGGCCTTGAGCTTGACTACGTTGGCGTAATTATTGGCTCAGACCTCGTTTATAGAGATGGCGAAATAATTACCGATGTCACAAAAAGAGCAACGTCAGATAAGTCGGTTAGTGGATGGAAGCAAAAAATTAAAGAAGATCCTGAAACGACTAAACTAAGGCTTGATTCGATAATAAAAAATACCTACCGTACGCTTATGACTCGCGGCCAAAAAGGATGCTATGTTTATTGCACAGATAAAGAGACTCAGGCTTACTTTAAGGAATTTCTAAATTCTAGACCGTCAGCATAAGCAACCATTAACTTATAGCCAAGTAATAAATACACTCCGAACAGTTTAGCAAGTTCGAATGCTTGGCTGCGAGGCAGTGTATTTTGATTTATCGGGCTTCGGTGAGTAACGGCGACATCGGGCTAAAGGACGATGGAGCGTGCCGGAATAAACACATTACCAATCCGTGATTTGTCCGAAAGTTGATCGAGGACAAATTTTCACAAGAGTCATTTAAATATGCTCATTCAATTAACGTAGTCGATTGCAGCAATACACTACATAAAGCACTTAACATCATTCAAAAGTAGCACGATTTTTTAAATTTCAAGTGATGTTCATAAGTCTAGAATTTGGAGCTGTCCGACAAGTAAGGTGCTTATGCCTGACATATATCAGCAAAAGTCATAAAATATATACATGATCGACAAGAAAAAAAATAAACAGCCCCAGGAATTGCCAAAAGATTTTGAAGCGCTTGACCATGATGGCGAGCCTGCGATACCGAGTATAGTTGATATATTACCACTTCTTGCTATAGAGGAAACGGTCAAGATAGAGGATATAATTAAAGCACAATATAAAGGTGTAAGAGAGACATCCCATCAACTAAAAATTACAAAGATTACCGCTAGAAAAGGGTTGAGTTTTCTTGTACCGTTGACCGCATATATACCACTACCGACTCCGTATTATGCTTCTCTTGTTTCTAAAAACGAGAGTACTGGTGTAGTAGACGGTTTTAGCTGTGTTACGCTCGATAACTACAACCCTAGAATAAAGCTTGGAGAAAAAAACGTATTACTCCAACTAAGCTACGCGCTTATAACTCTCGTGAGCGAGGAGCTTAACGACAAAGACAGTAAGTTAGAGAATTTTCCGGACTTGCATAAGATATACGACCAAGCACTACTCGCTCTTAATAGTGTGATTAACGCTTACAAGGCAACGCCTTGGAGGCACAGCCATACCTTACAGGCCCAGTCCGCTCTAGGTACCCCAGGCTTTGTGCATATAATCTTTTCTGAGTT
This sequence comes from Saccharimonadales bacterium (SeqCode), assembly GCA_038245435.1. Lineage (GTDB taxonomy): Bacteria > Patescibacteriota > Saccharimonadia > Saccharimonadales > CAIOMD01 > JBBRSL01. The sequence continues at coordinate 30,610 of JBBRSL010000002.1, read as the reverse complement.
TCCCAACCCAAAAATTATAGAGAAAGGCACACTCGGGCTCCACGATCACCTCATGGGTGAGCTTTTTCAGTCAAGAATGGTTGACGAAAATGAGCTTAATAACTTTAGGACTATTCATGCAGCCGACTCTAACGGAGATTCATTTCCGTTGTGGCTCGTAAGCAAATTGAACGAAGCAATTGATGCAAGATGTAACGGTAAAGACGACTCAGCAATAATATTTGCCGATCACTATGTTGAGCTATCCATGCGTTTCTTGCTATACAAATTGCTGTTGTCAAAAGGACTTGCAAACATTAAAGCTCGTGCGAGGGCGAAGAACCACAATAGAATTGATGATCTTGTTAAAGATCTAGCTATTGAGCTTAACAAGTCGCCTGCAAAATTCAAGAATGCGATTCAATATAGTGTATGGAATCAGTCTTGCAGAAAGAAACGAAATGCATTGAATCACGAAATAGAACGAACCAGAGTAACACCTAACGAATCATTTAAGGCCGTTGATAGCTCGGCCATAATGATAAAAGAGATCTGTGAAATCATTAATACCCTGTACCCAGGAGCAATACAGGATACGCAATGGATGATAAAAGCTACTTGGATGACAAATTCAATGAGGCAAGCCAATAAAGCAAAGAAGAAAGGTTAAGCAGCGAGTAAGGGTCCGACCACCCCATAATATTGCAATTAATTGCATAGAAACTGCGGTTTTGGCGGGTATTTAGCACTCTTTAGGCTACTATATAAACAACTAATCAAAGGAGCACCATGGACGAAGCTAACACGCCGGTACAAAACACTGTAAAAAACTATTCAACCGCTTCGCTTGTTTTGGGTATTGTGTCTATTTTAACGGCTATATTTTGGTTTGTTGGGGCGCTACTTGGTGTTTTAGCAATAATTTTTGGGTCGCTTTCGCTAAAGTCGGCTGGGCGCAAAAAAGCCATTACCGGCATTGTGCTGGGTAGTATTGGCGTAGTACTAAGCTTTTTATTAATACTTGTACTTTTTATGGCCATACCAGCACTGCAAAAAAGCTCGCGCGATACTGCCCGTAATAACGATATGGCACTATTGGCATCGCGCGTTACCGAATACCAAACAAGCAACAGCGGCAGTTTGCCGGCCGGAACTAGCCTAAGTGCCACTGGTTTAGTGCAAATTAATAACATATCAACAGAGGGCACAGCAACTACCACAAACGCCATATACATTGCAGGCAAAGACTGCAGCGGTACAGTATCTGAGCGCGCATTTTCGCTGTACATTCAGCTAGAAAAATCACCCACACCCGTGTGCGTCGGCTCGTAAATAACTTTAGCCACTAAGTGATATACTAAAATTATGGACGATGATCAATTTACGAAATTATTTAAGTATATCGAAGACTTCAGAACAGAAGTGAACACTAAGCTTGACGAAAAAGCCTCACAAGAAAGCCTCTTGCGAAATCTCTAAAATTTAAAACAGCGCACGCGTTTTGGGTACTTAATCGCGGCTGGGTCAGCTTTTGATTTAGTAGCTACTACTGTAGTGCGACTTTAGCGAGAGTTCGCAAAAACTGCGGGTAGTGCGTTTGAATGGAGTGCGAACAATCATCCATAACGGCGGCCATGACTTTTTCGCCACCGGCTGCCGATACAGCTTGCACAATTTGCTGCATTCGTGCGTCTAAGTGCGCATCTTCGGCGAGAGGGTCTAGCCTGCCTGCGGTAAACAACATTTTAGCTTCGGGGTTAGCTCGTACAAAAGCAATGCTGTCGGCCAGCAGTGGGTCGCCTTGGTTTGGCCCTTTGCCTAGCCCAACGGCGTATGCGCCTAACATTTTTACCGATTTTTTAGGCTTATAATTTTTTGATTCAAAATCGGCGCCAAGGTGCACATTTGTAAAGTCTAGTACTTGTTGTCGCATGCGTATGGCATCGGTAGAATGTTTTGCAATTTCGCCAGAACGCTGGCCCTCTACGCGTATCGTGCCATTTAGTAGCTGTGGCACCGTACGGTCAAAAATACCAGTGCGTACATTTTGATGCGCAGTTGTTATGTGGCCATCACCATACGCTGCACCATAGGCCATATTAAGTATTGCGCCAGCAGAATCGCTATACAGCGAATCTACATCTAAACCATATTGCTTTAGCGCAGTATTGAAAGCAGAAACTACCGGCAAAGGTATAACCTCGCCATTTTCGCCGTCTACTAAAAGACGACCGTATCGTTTGAGGTACGTTCGTTCGGCACTCGTTAAGCCTGTAGATAAGCCCATGCCAATAGATGCAACATAACCAATGGCTTTAGCAGGGTTAAACACAGCATCGGCCGCGACTTCAAAGCCATTACCTTTATTGCCGGTTAAGCTACTTTGGTAGGTAGCAGCCCGTAGCGTAGCGGCACCATCGACATCGGGTGCGGTAGCAGGGATGTGCCCAAGCTCAAAGGTGTATTCGGCGCCGTTTTGGTTTACGGTGGCAGGCTTAATTGACGAATACAAAGTTTCGATAGCAGCGCCAAACCGTTCTTGTAGCTCGGCCGGAATTTCATCACCAATATATAGGCCATTAACAGGCAGCAGTATTTCGCTTTGGGTAAGGGTACCATTTGCACCTTGCACCAAAGTTATAGGGTGTTCAGCCTTAGCAGAATAAAAGTTACGCGCCACATTCATAATGCTAATTTATACTACTCTTTGCTGTTTTTGTCAATTTGTCTACCGTTCACAATTATCATAATTGATATTATTGATTATTGTGATATAATATATTTATATGAGACACAAAGATATAGGCGAAGGCGCAGAGTTTACAAAGGTATACGAAGTTGATGCAGCTGAAGCATTTGCAGAAGTAGATCGTTTTAGAAAAGTAATCTCGGCAGACATGTATTTGATTGCTGATAGCTATAAAAATGGCAGCTTTGGCGACATTGCTGGCCTTAAGTTTCAAATCGAATCACAAGAAGACCCAAATGAGACTTTTCAAATTGCTACCGATCAGCTTGCAGCCTTGAAAGGCTTAAGTCTAATAAAAAATCTTCGTACTGTATACATGGATAGTATTGCCCAAAACCTGCACTATATGCACACGATACTAACTAACCCGAGCGCGTTAGTTGATGCGAGCAGCGAAGATATTAGCGACCACATATTTGAGATGACTGATGTTATATATCAAGAATATATACACACACTTGACGATGAAAGGTCGATTAAGCTAACCGTTACCAGCGCAAAAACAGATACAGGTAATGCAATTATGCTAGCCGAAACAGTAGATGCAGCAGGCAAAGCGGTAGCTATATTTTTTGAAAATGGCAAACTTGTGTACCTAAACCACTATTACAAAAGCGATATGCCTAGCGAATTTGAGGACTTTACTAAAGCACTCATTGAAGCAGAGCTACCCCCCGAGTTAATTTATACCGTGCTCGACTTTATTATGAACAATGTTAGGCTTGAATCAGAGGCGCTTGTCGAACAGATTTTAGCGCAAACTGATGGCAAAGTTGATATTGCCGCTATCCGTTCGTTTGCGCTAGCTATGTCGTTAAAATTTAAGAACCTGACAGATGCCGCATTATTTAGTGAAGAAATTGGCGAGATAGAGTCAAATTTAGAAGAAATACGTCAAGTAAAGTTGGTAGCATCGCTGCTTGGCATTATTTACTCGGGCGACGAAGAATAGAACTTTTGTCTACCTTTGTCAGGTATTGACTTTTTTATATTTTTATGGTAATATGTTTTTAACTTAATTTATGGAGTAAACATAATGGTTACAGGCGATAAAGACCTATCATTACGCCCAAAAGGCGATTTAGTAACACTACGTGAAAGCGTGTACGCAACTGCAGTTGAAACATTTATATCAACGCATGCAGAGCTTGCCGCAACTGGCCCCGATGTATTATTTGCAGAAGCATCTATTGCACGCCAAACACCGCGCCGCGAACGCACACCAGCGCAAAAAGAACTTGCCCACATGCTTGACACTATTATTTCAGTAGAAAACGCCGTTAACGACGGAATAATTGAAACTACAGCAGACGCAGAAGTTTTAACAGACGCTATAATGTTTAGCACTATCAAGCCGAGCGCTTCGATTAAATACTTAAAACACGGTGACTTTAGCAAATTAGACCGCGCCTTAACGCCAAAAGAACTTGCGGTTGCACTAAGCGCCCATGACGAAATATCTTACGGAGATAGCAGTATTTCTTTAGCGTCTATTGTGCGTGCCGCTGACGCATCTGGCGTTTCACTTGTTAGCCCACTAAATGATACCGATATTCAAATGATTGCAGGCCGCATTAGCATTTATGATTCTGTTGTCGAACAACGAATTGTAGAGGACGACCCACTTGACGGACCAGTATCAGGACGCCGCATTCGCGAAATTAGCGGTTCGAGCGTGTTTAAAACTCGCGCAGCCGAAGTTAACCCACTAAGTGCAAGCGATATTGCACTTAGTGTAGAAGAAAGAATGGAAGACTTCGCAGAGCGCACAAATATCGAAGCAGACGAAGTCGACACCGAACTATTTGGCCTAAGCTAAAAACCCATGGCTCAAAGAAACGCTCCAACTGGTATTAGTAATCCCTTTGAAAAAGCAGGGCTTGATAAAGTATTAGTTGAAGCATTGTTATTGAGCGATGAGCAAGCCATTGCCATTGCGGTTAATGGCTTGCGACGCGCAGTAACAAAATCACTCCACCCAGACAGAACAGATGGTCAACAAAGCGACTACTTAAACGACTTCTTACAAGCAACGTCACGTATTTTAAGCCTCAGCGAGGCTGATCAAAAAACATTGGCACGCGCTTACGCTAAACAAGGTGCCCGCTGCGCTGCGCCAAAAGTTGAATCTTATACGTCTAAAGACTTGCACGATGGCACATTGCTAACGAGCATAGGCAATATGGTGCTTGATTCGGGCGAAAGTATACCAAGCGCACATAATAAGTTGCTGCTTATTAGGCCGCTTAATTTTAATAACGACAAACCCCGCGCCTTTAAGGGCGAACCATATGCTTGGTACCCGCCAGCTGCCTCGCGAACTTACCTATTACAGGTAGACAACGAAGGCCAGGTTACTTCGCAAGCTTTTATGCAAGTATCGCGCAAAACAATGCTGAACAAAGATACAAAAAGGCAAGTTGCAGACAATGATTACAAAAAGCATATTAAAGAGATTTCTGCGCCTGTGATGGGCTTGTTGCAACCATTACTTAGCCAAGTACCCGATGTTTATCGCAGTGGCACGGTAGCACTTATCAAAAATGACCAAGCAATTACCGTGTACGACACTAATTTAGGTTCTGCTATTGGCGAGCTAGAGCTAGATGAAGCAACCGCTGGCTCGCTTTGCAACGGCATTCACATGTTTGGCGTTACTACGGCTGCCCTACACGATACATATTACGAGCAAGATACTGCCGAAGAGCAGGCAACGCAATTGCTTGTTGCGGGTGCGGTATCGAGCGATTACACAAAGATAGAGCACAATAGAATATATAAAGATTCTGTCGCGTTAGCGCCTATGTTACCAGCACGCCAGATAGCAGATGAGCAATTACCGGTGTTTGCAGTTATGCCCGAAATGCTTAAGCATGCCGAAAAGTTTTATAGCACCAGCGTAGCAAAAGATACCTTTTATAACGAACGAGATGCCGATGGCACACAGTCAAAAGGCGCATATGCACTAGCTGTTAACGCCCAAGGTAATGTTGTTATTGTGGGCCGAATTGTTGAAGCCCTAAACACTAACTAGCAGTTACGCAGTAATTGCTTTTGGTTTAGAGGTGGTTTTGGCAACCTGAGATACAGCCGCTGTTTTTGCTGCGGCTTTTTTAGTGGCATGTGCCGCTACATCGCCATAACCAAGGGCAGTGGGCACTTGGCGCGCAACAGCGCGTACAGCCCTAAATACGCTATAGGTAGCGTATGTAAGCGCTGCTGCGGCCACAATCGCCCCTATAAAACCAATTTTTGGGGCAAGCGCCAAAACGGTGCCAAAACCAACAACTTCGAACGGTATCATTTTTGCGACGTGATATCCGCCACTACGGTTATGCTTGTTCATACCCCAATAATACACCCATTTGTCAAGTTTAGTAGGCTATACTGTAGCTAATGAACAAAATAGCCCTTGCCACGACTAATACGCGCAAAATGGCCGAAGCCGTTGCTGGCTGCACACCGTACGGTATAGAGGTTGTGCAAGTTTTGCTCGATATAGAAGAGATACAATCGGCTGACTTTACAAAAGTAGCCCTTGCAAAGGCAATAGAGGCCTATAGGCAGGCTAACGAGCCAGTTGCCGTTACTGATACCGCTTGGCAAATACCAGCCCTTAAAGGGTTCCCGGGTGCTTATATGAAAGAAGTGGCCGAGTGGCTCACCCCACAAGACTTTTTAAACCTTATTGCCCCATACAGCGACAGGCGCATTTGCTTTATTGAATCTATAGCCTATAAAGATGCCGAAACCGAAAAGGTTTTTAGTCGCGAGTTTTGGGGCGAACTATTAACAGAGTCAAGGGGCGCAAAGGGTACTAGCATAGAAACACTCGCCGCTTTTAATGGCCGTACTATTGCCGAAAGTCACGACCAAGGCGTTACATCGCATAACCCTAATGACTATATTTGGGCAGATTTTGCCAAATGGTACAGCACAAAATAGGCTAGCCTATCTGTTATTGCTTATGGTTGCATTCGTATAATAATTATTTTATAGTGCTGTTATCACGCCGCTTGGCGTGTACTTCGCTCCTTCACACAAGTAGGTGACACAGATGGCACACGATGCCGAACTTGACCGCCTTAAGGTGGCGCAAGACAACGCATTTCAGCGCAAGCAGAATGCCTATCAGGCGCAGCAGCAAGCCTGGGACCGCCGCACAAGCGCACGCGAAGACCTCAATCGCGCACATGAGTCCAAGCAGCGGGCATACGCCGAGCAGGAATCTAGCTGGCAGCGTGTCGACCAAGTTCGTTCAAGCAATGGCCCACGTATTGATTCGCTGAACTCTATGCAAGAGTCGGCGTATCTGAACATGGGCAGTGCGTTTCAGAACGCTTCGGCAGCACACGACCGTCGAGACGGCGCAGCAGCACGCAGCTATGCAGACGACGGACACCGCTATAAGGCTGAGTGCCAAGGCTACGTTGTAGAACGGCGTAGGTTGGTTGAAGAAATTCGTTCAGCCCGTGCCGTACATGATGCAACGAAGCCGGCCTTTCAAAGGGCCAAGGCCGAGTTCAGCTCTGCCAAAGAGCGATTTGACCGCGCGAAGGCCGACCATGAACGAGCGCAAGCTGAATTCAAGCAAGCTAAGGCCGAGTTTGACGCTGCGGCTAAAGCGTTCAGGGCTCGCCTGGAGAAAGTGCGAGACGAGTCAGCCAAGCGAAAGAATGACAAGCGGTCCATCGCAGAAAAGGCAGGCATTCCGTACGAGTACCGCAACAACGTGTACGTGTCTACAGACGCAAGTGGCAACACCAATATCTATTTTGGTGGACTGGGCAGCCCTGATGGCCCCGGACACGGCCACTACGTCATGAACCGCAGCGGTGACGTGACCTACATGCGTGAACCGTTCGATGCGCACGGGTCGCATAACTTCACGGACAACCAGAGTGACTACTCTGAGCGCATCGGCCACGAGGTCGCGGGGCAAGGTGAGTTCGGATTCTCGTGCCGGTTCAGGGGCTACGACGCCTTTGTCGAATCGAACACGAACAAGCAAGGCCAGCCTAAGATCGACATCTACTACGGCCCAAATGGTCCGTTCGGGCCCGGGCACCACCATGCCGTCGCCCTCCGCAGCTCACCGTACGATTTCGAAAGCGACCTGCTGCGTTAGTGAAAGTTGAGCGAAGTATCCCGTCACAGCCAGTGGCGGGATTCTTCATTTAGGTTATAATTTAGCTCATATGAACGATTCTTATTTAGAACAATATTTTGAAAAAGTTATTTTGCCACAATATAGTGACGTTGTTTCGTTTGCACAAATTACCTGGAAAGATCACGGTAAAGTAGGGCTTGATACCTGGGCGCATTATTTCGAGGACAAATCTGGCGTTGAATATGTACTATTGTACGAAGATTACCCTGGTGATGAGTATTTAAGCGATAGCCTAACGCACGAAATTGTAAAGTGCGGCGACGAAACATCTATTCAGGCAAGTTTAAGCACTCAGAAACGGGTTGATAATATTATTGGCTACTTTACCCTTTATAAAGAGCGCAGGCGCTAGCACTGTAAGCAAGCTATACAAAACCTTTACAAGCAAAATGGTACACTTGCGGTATGAAATCCGCTCGGGCAAATGTGCTGGTTGTAGAAGACAATGGCGATATGCGTACTGCAATATCGTCTTTTTTGCGCGATAACGGCTACATTGTGCATAGCGCAAGTAGCGCAGAACTTGCACTGAGTAAAAAGCTGCATGAACAAAGCGATGTCGCTATAGTTGATATTTCACTGCCTGGCATGACAGGCCTTGAGCTTACCAGCGAGCTCAAGCAGAGTGGGTACGGTGGGCCAATAATTGCGATAACATCGCGCGATACTATAGAAGATAAAGTTATTGGTTTAGAAATTGGAATGGACGATTACCTTGTAAAGCCTTTTGACCTGAGAGAATTGCTGGCCCGCATTAACGCGCAACTGCGTATTAAAGGGGTACACCACGATTTTGCAAACGTAAGTACAAAACATTTTAAGCTCGAACCTAAGCGTCATAAGTTTTTTGTAAATGGAATCGAGCAAAAACTTACGTTAGTTGAGTTTCGACTTATGTTAAAACTAATGCAAAATAACCATGCCACTGTAACTACGCAAGATTTAATTGAATCAGCCTGGGCTGAAGATGCGGCGATTACGACACCTCCAATTAGAATTCATATTTCTAATTTACGTGGCAAGGTTGGTGACACAGATTTTAGTACAATAGTGACAATACCTGGCGTAGGCTATCAATTAAACGATTAATAATGGAATATACACTCAGCAAAGTTAGAAAACAGTTTACGATTATTACTATTGCGGTAGCCGTGTGCTGTGCTGCAATAGCGTCTTTTGGCACGTATGTGTTTGCCGAGCACCAGCTTCAGCAAAAAATTACTGCTTCGAAAATTGGCCAATTAGCGGCAAATGATTCGGAACTAAGCGCTTATATCGCCAGCCAAAAGCCATATCATGCGCACTTCGAAACGATTGCAAAAATTATTCAAAAAGAAGATCAAAAGCAGTTAGCTACCAGCCTACCCATAGTACTGGCGCTTGTATTTACTATAAGTGGCATTTTAGGTTGGTGGCTTTCGCGCAGATTACTCGCACCGGTTGAGCAAGCTTACTTATCGCAAAAAAGGTTTATGCAAGATGCAACGCACGAATTACGCAACCCGCTAGCTGCGACGAGCACAATGATTCAGCAAGCACAAAATAACCCGCCAAATGCCAAAGAGTTTGATACGTTTATACGTTCGATTGATCGCCAAAATAAAAGACTGAGCGCGATTACCACTGATTTAATTTTGTTAGAACACAGTGAGATAAAAGGCCAAAAAGAAGTAGACATTTCTGATCTGCTAAGGGACGTATTAGAGCAGCTCCAGCCGCAGGCAAGCGAAAAGGGCGTAGCTATTACTACTAACCTAGATAAGGCGCTCTACGCAAAAATCGAACCACAGCATTTTGTATATATTGCTAAGAATATCTTAGAAAATGCAATTAAGTTTAGTAGCAAAAGCTCAAAGCCAATACAGGTACAGCTAACTGCAAAGCGGGGCGGGTTTGCATTAACCGTTCGTGATTATGGCATTGGTATACCAAAAGACGAACTAGCACTAGTAAGCCAACGGTTTTATAGGGCCAAGAATGCAAGTACTATTGACGGTACCGGGCTTGGGCTGGCAATTACCTCGAAATACGTTACTTTATACAAAGGTACGATCGTTATAAAAAGTACAAAACCAGGTACTGTTGTATCTGTTAATCTATAGCTATACACATTCTATACAGGGCCTTACGCATACTGGTACATGTAAACAGTAAATAAGGGGGTTCTTGTGGATCAAAACAATAAATCAATGGGGATAATCGGTGGTATATTAGCTGTCGTTTTAATTGGCGGCGGTATATGGTGGTTCGCATCACGCGATAATACTAAAACCGATCAAGGCCAGCAATCAAGCCAGTCAGAGCAAAAAACAACGGGCAACATAGTTGTGCTTGCAAGCAGTACGCCAGATTTAAGTACGCTTGTAGCTGCTGTAAAAGCGGCGAGTCTTGTAGATACGCTTAGTGGCGCAGGGCCGTTCACAGTATTTGCGCCCACTAACGCAGCATTTGCAGCATTGCCGGCCGGTACTTTAGACACACTGCTGAAGCCAGAGAACAAAGATCAGCTATCAGCTATTCTTACGTACCACGTTGTACCAGGCAAGGTAATGGCAAAAGATTTGAGTGATGGCCAAAAGATTACAACCGTTCAGGGTGGTATCCTAACCGTAAAAATTGCAGATGGCAAAGTATATTTAATCGATGCTAAGGGCAACCAGGTTATGGTAGAAAAAGCCGATGTAAATGCCGATAACGGTGTTGTGCACATTATTGGTGGAGTATTATTGCCTCAGTAATACAGCAATACACTTAGACAAGTCAAAAAATAGTGCGTCCATGCGAGGGCGCACTATTTTTAATGGCGCTACAAGTAGCAGATACTTGGGATATACTTATAATTAATTTTTTTGAGCGCGTTAAACTTACTATTTTTTGGCACTTGCTCTTCGGTCATTTTTGTCTCCACGTTATACGCATATAATGCATGCTTACGCTTAAAAAGTCAAAGGCGTATACTTACTGATATGCTCGAACAGACCGTTGTTATACCCAACGCCACTGCGGCCGATATTTATGCGGTTTTGCTTGATAGCCTAAAGCATAGCCAGCTCACTGGTGATGTCGCTACAATTGACCCAAAAGTGAACGGTAAATTTAGTACATTTAGCGGCTATGCAGTAGGTGAGATAACAAAACTAGAGCCGAATAAGCTGATTGAACAATCTTGGCGCGCAAGCGACTGGCCAAATAACCACTTTTCGACTATTGCATTTGAACTTTCAGATGTGCAACAGGGTGCACAGATACGATTTACGCAAACTCATTTACCTGATGGTAGCCTACAAGAATTTGAACAAGGTTGGACAGACAACTACTGGGAACCGCTCGAGGCGTATTTTGCTGATTAAAGCTACCGCTTAACTATTATCGAATATAAGGAGAACTAATGGCTAAAAAACAACCTGATGCACGGCAAATACTGACAACTCTAAATAAGACACCTGCACCCGTAGCAAAAAAGCGTAACACGGGGCTAATTGTTGCTCTTTGTATAGTCGGCTTTTTGGTACTCGTGCCCATACTTATTGCCGGTTGGTTTGGCATCGTACCTGGCGTTTCATCGTTAATGGGCGCAACAAAGGCGCAAGATTTAGGTGTTTTATATACTCCAGCCGATGTCACCAGCTATCAACAAAAAACAGCTGTAACCTTTAAAGATTATGCAGCTGCACCGGTTGACCCTGCTAAGCCCGGCAGTGTGACGGTGTTTGCCGACCCTAAAACAGTTACTGACCTGAGAATTACGCAAGAGGAGCTAACGGCAATAGTAAATTCAAGTGGCTGGTCGGGCATGCCGATTGATAACACTCAGATAAGATTGAGCGACGGCACAATTGAGATTTCGGGCAACTTAAACATCGATAATATTCAAAATTTTGTAAATAGTTTTGGTGGCTCAAACGTTAATACGCAAGATATAAACAACTCGCTTAGTTGGGCAAAAAACTTTATTGGTAATGTGCCCGTATATATAAAAGCCAATGCTTCTGTGCAGAATAATAAGTTAACTTTTACGGTTATAGAAGCAAAGGTTGGACGATTTAATGTGCCAATACCTGCTGCGAGTTCATCGACCCCATCTGATAATTCGGGCATAACCCTAAAAGCCGATAACTTCGAAGCCGTATCGGCACAGGCAGTAAATGGGGCACTTATTTTTACGGGCACCTACCCAGCAACCATTTACGTTAAACGGTAGTCGATAAAATATGGGCAGTTTTTATCAAAAAACAGTTCATGTTGGCATTATTAAGGCGTGCTTACGTTTTATCGAAGACCCAAACAGGCCTAAGTGGCAGAGGGTAATATTGGCGTTCACGCCTTTATTTATCGTTTGGGTTATTTCGCCGCTCGATATATTGCCAGAGCTATTTTTAGGGCCGCTCGGCCTAGCAGATGACAGCATTATACTTATCACGCTCTTTTTGCTCATGCGGCTTGCAGTAACTTTTTACAGCGAACAGCGATATGTCCGCCCAAAAATGAATGCCAACGGCAAAGATATTATAGATTTATAGTAGCTACTTTGTGATAAACGGCAGTGGCGATTTTTCGCGTAGTTTGCCGGCCCGCGGGGCAATATATAGCGCTAAAATAAAGGCAAATAACACCGCAAAGCCGCACATGATAGACGGAATACCATTACGCGTTTCGGGCCGCACAGAGTTTGCAATACCAGTTGGTATTAAAAATACTAAGTAGCCTGCCAACAAACCACCCACTTGTTGCTGCACCTTTTTATCAACTTTATTTTTTGAAAGCCAGCGATAGCCAATAACAAGCGCAGTAAGAAGCCAGCCATAGTAGTACATGCCGTACAGTAACGCCGGGTTTACACCAATCTGAAATATCACATAATTACCGGTACATTCGTGCCCAACAAAGGCTGTTGATGAAGCCAAAAAATAACCCATAAATGCCGCCATTGAAGCATACGCTACACCCACAAGTTTGCGTGATTGTTTGCCCGAAAGTACATAGAGTAAATGTAGGCCAAGAGGTGGCAGGGTGGTGATAGCCATAAAACCGAGTCGCGACCAAGCGCCCGCATCGGCACCGAGCCCACCGCAAACGTAATATTCACTCAGTTGGAATATCCCAAGAGCCCCAAGGGCTAAAACAATTAACCGTAGTGCTTGTTTCATGTGATAGCGCACCACGACATACAGTGCTAGAGCGACTTCGATAACCATAGTGGCAATCATGACCGGTGGTGAAAAACAAAAAAGTTTCACCGACTGTTTAGAGTCACTATTGAGTAGAGTACGCATAATTGTTGCTAAGTTAATCAGTTAACGAGCATAAACACAATGTAGGAATAGTTAGGGAGGTGGAGGGGCTGCTTGTTACAGCAGCCCACTCCCACTCCATATTGGTAGCGCTTGCCGCTACGGCTTCTTCTTGGCGGTGCGGGTAGCGGGCTTGGCCGCAGCAGGCACATCGCGCAAACGCGTGATGTGCAAGTTACTGTACTCGAGCCAGCCCGGGTCGTAACCCTCGTACTTCTTGCAGGCCTCTCGCACCTTGATGCAGATCGACTTGCAGTAGTTGCCGTCACCGTCGCGATGGAACTCGCTTTCGGCGTTGTCGAGCTGCTGCTCGTTGATTCGCAGCTCGACAGGCTTGCTCAGCTTTCTCGAACGAACCTCGCACACAACTGATGAGCCCCAGGCCAATCAGACCACCACCTAACACTAGAAGAACAACGCGCTCTGCGTTATGTATATATTACAATATTACGAGTACTTTGTAAATGTTGGCCTACGCACTAACTATTTTCGGCATCACAAATCACATTTAGGGGTACAATTAATTTATATTAAACGAAAGGGGACTGCCATGTTACGACTCTTTGCTTCGCTCGTGCTGACGCTACTTGCCAATACGGTAGGATTATTTGCGGCTTCGGTTATTTTAAGCGGTTTTGATATTAGTGGCTTGGCGTTTATTAGCGCTGTTCTTATATTTAGTGCTGTCGAAGTTGTTGCGGGGCCGCTCATTACCAAAATTGCGCTCAAAAACGCTCCGGCGTTACTTGGTGGCATTGCGCTGGTTACTACTTTTGTTGGGCTCTTTATCACAAACCTATTTTCTGATGGCATTTCGTTCGATGGCATTTCGTCTTGGGTGCTCGCAACGCTCATTGTGTGGCTATTTGCGCTCATCGCCTCGTTTGTGCTGCCACTCTTTTTGTTTAAGAAAACACTGTCAAAAGCCAAAAACAACGCCGAATAAATCAATCAATGCAAATTATCGTTCATGTAAAGCTCAAACAACCTGTGAGTGAGCTTATTAAAATTGATGAAAATAAGTGCATTGCCCGGGTAACAAGTGCGCCCGAAGACAATAAGGCGAACTTAGAAATTACGAGGTTGCTGGCAAGGCACTTTAAAGTGCCTAAAAGCACCATAAAACTCACGCGTGGTGCAAAGTCGAAAACAAAAACCTTTGAACTTTAATTCGCTATACAGCAGGGCTATACTAAGTATTAGCAACTAAGTGAAGGGACAGCATATGCGAGGACCAATAGATTATATTATTGTGGGCTTTGAGGGCAACAAGTTTAATGGCAGTATTCTGCAAACGATAGGTGATGCGATTGATACGGGCGCTATTGCGCTTGTGGCACTTTCGGCCGTGATTAAAGACACTGATGGCACCGTTACGCAGCTTGATGTAACAAGTACCGACGATGCGCTTTTACTTGGTTTTACACAAAAATTCACCGGTGATTCATCACTTGTTACACAAGACGATATCGACGAAGTAGGTGAGCTACTCGAGCCAAATACCGCAGCCGGCTTTTTAGTCGTCGAGCAGCTATGGGCTAAGCCACTTAAAAAAGCAATCCTTGATGCAGGTGGATTTTTAATTGCAGACGGGCGCATACACCCGGATGCGCTAACCGAATTAGAAGGAGAAAACTAATGCCTGGATTACTACGAGGAATGGCCCGAACTGCCGCCGTTGTCGGTACAGCAAATGCCGTTTCACATAAGCAGCAGCAAAAATATGCCGCTCAAGACCAAGCTGCATATGCACAGCAACAGCAAGCAGCACCACAACAACAATATGCACCAGCTGCTCCGGCACAAGACGCCATGGTTGCTGAACTGCAACAACTCGCAGCCCTTAAAGACCAGGGCATCTTGACTCAAGAAGAGTTCGATGCCAAGAAAAAACAAGTTTTAGGCATCTAAAAAGCTTGAACTTATACAAATAGCCCTCTGCAACAGAGGGCTATTTAATTTACTTTTGTATATTTTTATTATATTATATGCCCAGTTCAAGTACGTACTTCCCCAACTAGTTAGAAGGGCATCACCATGGTGTACTTCGATGGTCGCGTCATCATCGGGCTCGTGCTCATCACGCTATTGATGGCATGCGTGAGTATCGCCAAGAGGCGCTGGGTACTGATGTTCCTGTTCGCAGGACTCTTTTCGCTCAGCATGCACATCGGCGTGGCGGCCCTGGCAACCAAGGACAAGATCGAAGACCAGAGTGCCTCGATCGCTGACGGTTCGCTCCATGCGCTCAGTGGCTTCGCTGCGCTGCCCAGCTGGGTCTTCAGCATCTGGGTCTCCATCGGCGTCGCTTGCCTCGTCGCAGCTGCCGTTTGGTGGCTCCTCGATCGGGTCGGTATCACCGGCAAGATCAGCAGCACGTTTTCGAGGTCAAGGGGCAAGAAGACCAGCAGCGCAGACCTCGACTACGGCGGCACAGCTGTTCGACCCTGAACTACTCCGGCAAGCGGGCACGAGCGTCACCCACAAGTGACCTCGTGCCCGCTCCGGGCACACAACCTTGTAAGCATTGACGCCTTAAGGTGTTATTTTTTTGTCGTTTTTAGGATATACACGGGTTTGTCTGGGGCACTCAATTGAGCATCAAACGCATAACCAAGATCACTAAATGGCTCGAGCGATTGCCCGGCTTGCCAACGTGTTTTAATCAGCCACGCCGCAAAGGCTCCACGGGCAATTTTAGCGTGATAGGCGGCAAATTTTGGCTGTTCGCCAGGGTAGTGTACTAAAAATTGCGGCTCAATAACTTTGGCGTTAGTTACATAGGGTAATACAGCTTTGGCATACTCGGCCGACGCAAGATTAATAATAAGCTTTGTATCGATTTGGGCCGCAATGGCATCGCCCCAAAATGAATATAAATTGAGCGGAAAGCTGTAGCCAATTTCGAGTCGATACGGCGCAATCAAGTCGAGTGGGCGCAAAATACCATATAAACCCGATAGAATACGGAGGTGCTCATTGGCGTGGGCCACATCGAGCTCTGTAAACGTATCGGCTTGCAAACCTTGATATATATCACCCCTAAAGGCAAAAAGCGCCTGCGTAGCCCCATTTGACTGCCAAGCGCTATTATTTGCGATAGCAACGTCGGCCAACTGACGCGAAACATGCATGCCACGCATAATTGCCGGGCGTGAAGCACGGGCTACTTTAGCATGTAATTTATTGGCACGATCAATGAGCAGGGGCATAGAGCCATTTTGTACCTGGGCCGCATTTTGCATGGTTTTAGAAGAATTGATAAGAATAATCATGATTGTTTTTTGTTTTAATTGCGTTGCCGGCGACTGCGAGCTAGCCTTTTGAAGCAACTAACTTATTAGGAATGTTACGTGAAAATAAAATTGAAATAAGAGATAACAGTATCAAGAACACAGCAGCTTGGCGGAGCCCATTGAGCTGCTCATCACCATAAATCGTTGCTAGTTGTTCTGCTTCTGCAGTGGTTGCACCTTTGCTTGTTGCAAGTGGTACGATTTCGCTACTTGGTACAATTTGAGCCGTTTGCACGTTTGTAGAAATATAATCTTTTGTTGATGTGGGCAAGCTACTCGCAGCCACACTCGTCAAGAAACCACTCGTAAGTGTCGCAATCATAACCGAACCAATAAGGGCAGTACCAAGTGATGACCCGAGGTTTTGGAATACACCCTGTAAGCCACCGACTTCACTTGTTTGCGATTCGTTTACGGCCGACATATTAACGTTGCCGAGTTGTGATGCTAGCAAACCTAATCCACCGCCAACTAGGAACATTGCACAGGCAAACGGCAAGCTACTGAGGGTTGTGGTGAGCGATGCCAAAAGCGAAATCGAACCACCCACTAAAAGCACCTGGCCAATCCTGATAATTTGACGAGGTGAGCGCTTATTAGCCATACGCGTACCGATAATCGAAAAGAGTATAAGGGCAATCGATAGTGGGAATATTTTCTTGCCTGTTTCAAGCGCGTCGTAGCCAAGTACCATTTGCAAGTAGATTGGTACAACGAAAAATACGGCGGCCGTTATCATGTACTGCGACATAAGTACGCCAAGGCCAGACCGTAGTTGCTTGATTGAAAACATCGAAACCTGCAACAGCGGGTTTTTGTGTGCAGTTTCGAGCGATTGTTGACGATTATAAAATAGCTTTAGTAGCACAACGCCAATAGTGATGAGATACACCACAAGTGAGATACCGAGCGGGGCAATCTCTTGCCCATTAATAACCGGTTTATCCATTGGCACAATCCAGCCCCAGACCTTGCTTTGCAACATACCAAAGACCACGAGTGCCATACCAAGGGCAGAAAACACGGCGCTTGGTATATCGATAGGTGCACTTGATTCAGATTTTGTCGCTTTAAAGCTACGAGCAAACAACAGTACAAAAGCCATAATGACGACTTCGGCAAAAAAGACGTAGCGCCATGAAAGGTAGGTCGTTACATAGCCGCCGATTAATGGGCCAGCAGCTGCAGCGGCACCACTCACACCGCCAATAATGGCAAAAGCAGTTACGCGATCTTTACCTTTATACGTTGTGGCAATAAGTGCTGCAATCGCCGGTATTACAAGCACTGCTCCAAGACCTTCTATAACAGACCAGCCTACAAAAAGTTGCACGATATTCTGACTCAGCCCGGTAATGAGCGAGCCGGTAGCATACACGATTGAGCCAATAACGAAAGCCTTGGTTAAACCCCATTTAGCACAAAGTTTTGCCCCGATCAGCATAAATGCTGCCATCGTGAGGGTATAAAAGGTAATTGCTGCCTGCATGGCATTAACGGTAGTATCGAGGTCTTTCACGACGGTTGAGATAGAGACGTTCATGACGGTGCTATCGAGCACCATAACAAACTGCGCCAAAGCTAATACGAATACTAATCTCCACTTCTTCATTATTGGCAGTATACACCTGTGCGATAAGGTATTTCAATAAAGCAAAAACCTCAGGCGAACCTGAGGTTTTTATGTAAATTTGCGACGTAACTATTTTTTAGCGGTCTTTTTTGCTGGAGCTTTTTTAGCAGCTGCTTTTTTAGCAGGTACTGCCTTGGCGGCAACTGGAGCTGCTGCGGCTTTAGGAGCCTTAACTACAGCTGCATTAAAGAATGGGCCAACTAAGTAGGTATATACATACATACCAATTACACCACCGACGATTGGGCCGAGGAAGTAGTTGACGTCAAAGCTGCGGACACCAACGGCGACAGCAGGGTTAACGATACCGGCAGAACCAAGACCAGCAACGGTGATACCCAAGAAAAGTCCGGTACCAATTGTTGCGGCTGCTTGCCAGCCTTCGTCTTTTTGACTAACGACACCAGCAACAGCGAATGCAAAAATTAAACCACCGATTGCTTCAGCAATAAAGATCTTCCAGTCAAATGCTGTTGTTGTGTTAGTAAGCGTACGACCCGTAAGGTACTCGTATAGCTGCCATGCAGCAACTGCACCTGCAACTTGTACAACCAAGTAGGCGATTGCACGCACAAAACTTACTTTACGTAGACTTAAAAAGCCCAGCGTAATGAGTGGGTTAAAATGACCACCCGATACTTTACCTGCCACGCTTACAAATGCCGCTACTGTTAAACCAGCTGCCATTGCAGTAAATAACGGTAAGCCATAGCGAGTTACGTTGAGAACAACAGCAACAAGTACGAACGTACCGAGAGCTTCTGCAACTAAAGCAGCGATATGTCGCTGTTTCATAGAATTTACCCTCCTTTAAAAAACCTTTATGCGCTTACGATAAGAGTATTACGTTTAAAATGCAAGCTTTTGTTGTTAAACGCCTACGTTAGAAATACCGAGTGTGCGCTTAAATCTCTGGCTTAGGGTTTCGCTTTTTGAACCCGCGCAAGCCGCAGGGTCAGTGCCTGCATCGAGTGCTTCGGCTGTTTTTGGTATCTGTTCGTAGCGCTTCTGGATAGTTGCTGCATCTTCGTTGCCGAAGTTTATAAGTAGCGTATCGTCATCGGCGATAGTTCGGTTGTAAATATCACTTACTTGTTTGCCATTCAAAATAAAAGTGAGGCTATTGCCGTCAACGCCGCCTGTGTAGATGCCGCTCGATGTTTGAACTACTTTGTTAGTAAGGCCATAGCCCAAATTTGCGAAAAAATGCCCCCATGTAGCTGCTGTATCGTGCACATGCACTTCGCTATTTTTTTGGTTATGCAAATGCACTCGTGTTCTTGGGTCTGCCGAGCCTGTAGCGCTACAAGCTTGGACCTCTTCGTAAAAAGTAAAATCTTTAAATTCGTCACGGGTGCCGTTAACGTAGAGTGCAAAGTTTGCATGGTAGTGAGTAGGGGCCGGTGGATTAACAAGCAAAAAGCGCAGCGCAAACGCCATAAAAACCCCGAGAATAAAAACTGTGCCTACAGCTATCCAAAAAGTGAGTGAGCGATTTCGAATATGTGACAAAAATGAATTCATAACACCAATGGTAACACGAACTAATGTCACACTCTTAACCTGGAAAAACCGTTGTAAATATGCTAATATCAAACTAGCTAGTTTAGGTAACAAGCACGTTAATTTTATCGAGAGGAACAGGATGTCAGTGGCATACGAAACGACCCCCTCAGACAAACAAGTGAATATACCTACACAAAATCTTGAATCTCCGTTCGAAGAACGCAGGTTAGCCCGAATACTGGAAGCGGTCATTCCGCAACAACATGCCGGAGATGAACGTGATCTTGGCAAACCACTCGACCTACAGAAGAATATACACTTGCCCTTAGATGATGAAGGCCTTGAAATCTTACGCGGTCGACTTGATAGACGCGAAAATGTTAGTTCAGTAACTATACTCACAACATTGTACGAGCAGCTCGGAATAATGCCGCCAGAAATCGATGATGCAGGTCAAACTGAACGAAAAAATCTACTCGAAAAAATTCGTGAGATTGAAGTTTTTTATCGCAATAACTTCTTTATTTTTGATAGCAAATCGACCTCTAACCCCCGTATCGACATGGGACTTATTGAAGATTTATATGAATCAACCGATCTCGCCAAGACACCAGTTTTGCAGTCGATTACCAATGCCCAAAACCATAATCGGCTTGGTTCAAAGTATCGCATACAGCTCATGGAAGCCGACCGCATTGCACGTATTATGTTTTTAGATAATCAAGCTTAAGTTGTCGACAATTAGTTGGTAATTACCTATGATATATAAAGTATGAGTTTCGAAGATTACCAAACAAAAGACAGCGTTGTCGTTGTCTATACCGGCGAAGGCAAGGGTAAAACAAGCGCCAGTCTTGGTTTGATGATTCGCGCCCTCGGTGCAGACTGGAAAGTTGCCTATATTCAGTTTATTAAGCACTGGAAAGTCAACGAGCATAAATTTATTGATAAAATTACGCCTGTTTTTGGCGACCAATTATATTTTTATAAAGGTGGTGCAGGGTTTTATAACGCGGGTGAGCTAAGCGCCAAAGGTATTAGTGACGACCAACACCACAAAATGGCCCAAGAAACATTTGATATTGCCCTAAAGATCGCAACAAGCGGTGATTACGATTTAGTAATTTGTGATGAAATTAATAATGCTGTACACGACGGACTGCTAACCAAAGAAAACCTTATAGAGCTTATCGAAGACCGTAATCCAAAAACCAGCCTGTGCGTCACAGGCCGAAACTTTCCGGACGAATTGCTCGAGTACGCCGACATTGCCAGCAATATGACCAAGCTCAAGCATCATTTCGATGATAAGTTTTTAGCCAACAGCGGCATCGATTTTTAACGCGCTTTTGTTTAACAGAGCCGTGTAGAATATACTTCGCTCTATGAAAAAAGGCGAAACATATCAAGAACGTACAAAAGACCAGTTCGATGCGAGCACGCCTGAATTTATTGAAAAATCAATTGATGAAATGCGCGCGTTATTAGGTGAAGATGTGCAGCTCGCCCTAACGGTACATCCACTCACATCAGAATTTTCTCCCACGGTAATTGGAAATAATCTATTAACCATTTTATGGCATAACAGTTCGCCGGCAGCAATTAGTCTTGAAACACGAGATGATTTTAACTTTACCGTGACGCAACAAGTCTTTTTTGGACCCAATAATCAAGTTCAAAAATAATGGCATACCAATTCGGCTTACAACGTGAGCTGCAACCTACATTTTTACATCCAGAGGGTTTACCGCTCGACACGAACCCCTATATCACGCGCTTTGGCTTAGAAATACCGGGTATTATAAGTTCGCATATAGAGCTATCTGCTTTATACCAATTTATTAAAACAAAAAAAGATACTAATGCTCATATCGTACCGACCATAGAGCAACTTGATAAGATTACGCAAAACGATATATCGGGCTGCTGGGAGCTGCCAATTTACCGCGACGGTACTGATGTTTACCCGCCAGGCAGCCCAAATGCTGGTATGCCGCGCGCCCAGTATGGCCGAATGGCTATAAAAGGGGTGGAGGTCCCTAGTGCGCTCGCCCACGTACATATGTATATAGCGTTATTCGGACCATACAACGAAGACGTGCTAGACCACCTATGTGAAAATAAAAAATGTTGCTGGCCACGCCATTTAGACCCAGTATCGTATGCCGAAAACAATCGCCGTATCGACGAAGCCGATAAGCTCGCTAAGGGCCAGGGAACACTCGATTTTTAGATAGTTTACTGTTCGAACAGACTTTGCTCTTGCTCGGGGGTATCGCTTCTTGCAAGCAATTCTTCAAGTGCTTCGCGCGGTAATGATTCGGGTGAAAAACGAGCAAGTATATCAAGCGCCTTGAGCGCGCCGTCTCCGAGCCCACGATAAACCGCATTTCGACGACGGGTGGCAATTTCGGTCTCAATATAAAATAGGTGATCAGGTTCGAGTATCTCGCGCTTGATATCTTTAAGTCGATTTAAAATATAGGCTTCGATTTCTTTTGAGCCCCATCTGCGCCATTGTTCTCGTTCATCTTTAGCGGGCACCTGGCGATACTTTGCAATCTTAAGTGCATCAGTTACAGTCGCATCTGCTGCATAGGCATCTGCCGTTGGCGTGCTCGACCCCTTGAGCTTGCCTTCTAGTTCAAGTTTTTCGCCTTTTACGGTATGTGCTTCGAATAAAGACCACGTGTTTACTGCATCACTATAGGTAATCTTATCTTCGAGTGCGAGTGTTTTAACTTCGTCGGGGAGTTGTGCATAGCGTAAGGCACCTCGTACTTTGCTTGCACCAAAACCCAGCCTTCTTGAAACTTCGGCAATACTTGGTGCATTATTTTCGGCATCCCTAAATCTACGATATTCATAGTATTTATGAATTGCGTCAGCTTCGTCTTGCAACGATGGACGTTCGTGGACATTTTCGAGAAGCTGTCGCACAAGCGCTTCGTCAAAACTAATGTTTCGTAGTTCAAAGATACGGGGATAGATAGTTTCGATAGGAATACCAGCTTCGGCAGCGGCCATACCAAGCGCAATCGTCCGGCGATGTCCAAACACGGCTACACGTGCAGAACCATCAACCCAATGCAAATCATCAGGCGTATAGCTTGTGCCATGGTAAATGTTTAAGTCAGCAAGGTAAGTTGCGGCCTCGTCACTCGAATCAAACACCGCGAATTGTGGACTCTGCAATAAAGAAAGGCCCGTAATAAGGCCCTCATCATCACGCACAATCATTGAATCTGCGAGTTCTTGGAGCGAATCTTGGTCGTAGTGCGTTCGCGTCTGCTGTAGGAGATTGAGAGATGTATAGGGTACAGAAACTGCTGTTTCCGATCCTACTTCATAACGAAGACTGCTTTTTTCGATATTTATTTCCATGCACCTCTCTCTTACTTTTGAGTATACGCCCCGAATGAATAATTACTAGATTTTATGCCAAATTTTACAACTAACTTATTTTATCGTGATATAGCATTGCCCCGAACGTAAACGAAACTGCACTAACCACAAGCGCGGCCGCATTATCAGCGTACGGATAGAGCGATGTCGCAGACACACCGGCCAATGCAACGGTCGAGGTAGCGAGATCAACCAAATTATGGCGTTCGGCATGCACCTGACCCTTAAATCGCGCATCACGTGCTCTAAACTTTGCGGCTGTAACGCCAGCAAGAGCGACCGAAGCAGCCTCAACCGTAATCGCAATTGGCTGAAGCTCTGGTGCCTGGTCACGTAGGGCACCTTCGGCAACGGCTACTCCGCCAACGGCAAGAGCACCTGCACAGATATACAAACCGGCACGTTTACGCTGCATATTACGGCTAACTGTATTGGCATGTTTTTCGGCTGAAACTTCGCTGGCGTGGCCTTTATGGCCTTCTTTATCGGTCCAGTTATGGTATGCATCAGCAATAACTGCAGGATTAACCGTTGCAAGCCCAACGACTGCTTGCACCAAACCCAAACGTCCATTCCACGTTGCCGCAAATTGAATAACTGCGTCGTCGGACTCGGCAGAGTGCTTGGGTGAGTGCTGATTATTGTTCATTCATACATAATTTTACACTAAATAACTACAAAAATCTTTCGCTAACAGATACCATAAGCTTAATTGGCACTCTTGACATGAGAGTGCCAATTCGGCTATACTACTTATGTGGCGATACTTTGGGAGGTTCGCGACTGAGTAAGGTTTTAGGCAAGCTAAATGAATGGTTTTTGTACGCCCACCCGGCATTAAGACACAGTCACTTTCGCTTGTTATCTTACTTACGATGCTAAGCAGCACTGCGTGGCACGCTTGCCCGATAAAAAGCTACCTCCTTTGCTTTTTACCGGAGCCCTTCAATCGCAAGCAAACCAGTCAAGCGTGTGCTGCTTAGTATCTTTCTTATCGATTAAACTACCTCGCCTAAGTTGCTGGTAGTTTTTTTATAATAATTTTTTGCGTTGTAGATATTGAAAGCTTAAATACCCAGGTAAAATCGGCAGCCAATAGGTGATAAATCGATAGGTTAGCACTACTGAAAGCGCGACACTTGGCTCTACTCCATACGATACAAAACCGGCATACAAGGCAGCCTCGGCCGCACCTAAGCCCCCGGGGGTCGGTACAGCGGCTGTGGCAAGTGCACCAAGCACATAGACAAAGAACACTTCACTGACAGCGATATTGACACCGAGCGAACGAGCAGAGGCATAGAGTGCAAGTAAGTAAGCAATGGTTACAAGTGTCGCCATTACAACTGCGCCCAGTAAACGAAGCGGCTGTTCTTTATAGGCCATAATCGTGGCCACAACTTGATGCGTGAGCTCTGATATTTTTTTGCGAATCTTTTTATTTTTAATGAGCGTTAAGACAATAGCTACGATGGCCAAGATGACGATTGGCAAAATCCAGATTGGCACATGTGGCATTTTAATGGTGCTATTTTTTAATCCACCGGCGGCCAGTGCGACAATGAGCAATAAACTAAAGCTCACAAATGCCGCTAACGAATTAACAGCAGTAACCGTTGTAGCCTCTGTTGGCGTGTATTTATTTTTGTGCAGGTAAGCGACATTTAAGCCTAAACCACCAACGCCACTGGGCAGTAGTTTATTAGCAAATGCCGCGGCAACTTGCGCTAAAAGCGTAAACCAAGCTGAAAGTTTTTTTATCGAAACCACGATATAGCCACCAGCAGCTGCCACGTAAGTAAGCACCATGCCAACGACCGCAACCATCAGCCAAACAGGGTCAGCGCTCTTTATAGCGTTAAAACTTTTAACAAAATCACTCCAGTTGTGAACAATAAGTACTACAAATAGTACAAGTACAACTGCAGATATGATATTTCGCCAGGGTAAGTGTTTTAACTTTTGCATATCGCTCATTTTGCGTCGCTTGATATATGAACTAACGATTTTTCGCTAAAATACGGTTCGCCATACCATTCGCTCAGTTCAAAACGCTGCACGGTAACACCATTTGGTAGCTCATCACTAATATCGCCGCCCTTTAAGTACAATAGGCCATTTTTAAGAGTATTTTTGGATTCTGGTGCGATTTTACTAGATACCCAGCCCCAAGCAGTATCGAGCCTAGTAACGGCGCGGGACGTAACGAAATCAAAGGTAGCTGGTATGTTTTCGGCGCGGTCGTGAACTGTTTTCACATTACTAAGCCCAATCTTCTCGGCAATATCATCAATAACGCGTAATTTTTTGCCAACAGAATCGACTAACAAAAAATCAACTTGCGGGAACATAATCGCGAGGGGCAAACCAGGGAACCCGCCACCAGTCCCGACATCTAAAATTTGAGTGCCAGGTACAAATTGAACTGCTTTGGCGATGGCCAAGCTGTGCAACACATGGTGCTCGTAAAAATTATCCATATCTTTGCGAGATATAACATTAATTTTGGCATTCCAATCGGCATACAACGCACCAAGGCTGGCAAGTTGCTTTTTTTGCACGTCAGTTAAATCGGTAAAGTAGCGTTCGATTTGTTCCATAGGTATTTGCCCTATTGTAGCGCACAAAAAATGCGTATGCTTAAAGTAATGGACGAAGAACACAAACCACTTAGCCCGAAAGTTGAAAGTTCAAAGCCAAATCGGTTGCTGTTGCTACTGGCGCTCATAGCGATTGCCTGCATTGTAGTACTGGCAGTAACGCTTGGTCCGCGCATAAAATTAAAACTGCCTCAATTCGCTACGACCCCCGTACAATCTACGCCGGGTTTTTACAAAGTCAGCGAGGTATACGACGGTGACACGATTGCTGTGCAAATGGATAGCCGAACCGAAAAAGTACGGCTTATTGGCGTTGATACGCCCGAAACCCATAAACCAAATAGTCCTGTTGAATGTGGTGGACCAGAAGCGAGTAACTACAGTAAAAAAATACTCACCGGCGCGCAAGTGAGGCTCGAATCTGACCCAACCAACCAAAACCGTGATCGCTACGAAAGGCTACTGCGATATGTATATCTGCCTGATGGACGCTTATTTAATTTACTACTTATAACGGAGGGCTATGGTACACCCTATACCAGCTTTCCATTCCAAAAAAAGCAAGAATTTATCGCCGCAGGGCAACAAGCAAAGCTTGAAAACAAAGGGGTGTGGGCTGGTGTTTGTACTATTACCGACCAAAATGGCCGCTTTAAGACAAACGCCTTGTAGCAACAAGTCGAGCTAGTTCTTGTTCGAGTTGCTGGGTCATTTTTTGTTCAGTATATTTACTCGCCAAACGTTGGCTATGGCTCGAAAAGCTCGTTCGCGTATCACTATCGTTTAGCAAAAGCAGCAGGGCATCGGCAAAATCTTTTGGATCATTTTTAGCTAAAAACCCGTTAATGCCATCGACAACGACACCATTAACGTACTTATCGCACCAAACAAAAGGTAAATTGGCGTGCGCTGCTTCGTTGAGCACTAGCCCTTGGGTATCGGTGAGTGACGGGAACGTAAAAATGTCTGCAGCGCTATATACGTTGCCTAAACTAGTTCGCGGCAATCTGCCCGTAAAGACGACTCGTTTTTCGAGTTTTTTACGTTTAACGCGCTGTTCGAGGCTTCCGCGGTAGCCGAAATCACCAACAAATACTAACTTGCTTGTTTTATGCATTCGAGCAACGAGCGCAAAAGCATCAATCAGCATATCGAGGTTTTTTTCTTCACCAAGCCGGCCGGCGTACAAAATAAGCTGCTCGTCTTTGTTAATGTGCCATTTTTTACGAAATGCTTGCACTGCTCGCCGCGAACTTGGCAAGCGATCTACACCAGTAGGTATGGTCGCTATGCGAGATGTAACGCCATCTTTTTTAAGCGCTTTGGCAGTTTTTTCGGATACGGCAATCACCAAATCGACATTATTATGAAACGTCGTAAGTACCTTACGAACCGTCTCTTGACTCCAGGTGCTTTGTTTTGGCTTTTTGATACTTAAGAGCTTTCGGCTATAGCTGGCAATGTCTTGTAGCTTCATCTTAAAAACGATTGGTCCGCTCATGCCAAGTGCCAAAACTCCGGCCATAACGTTCGGGTATTTGCCCACATATTCAATTAAATCAGTTGAGTATTGCTCGACAAGTGGAATGTGGTTGCGCTTTGCAACGTAAGTTCCAAGCAGGCCAACCTGAGCCGGCGTAAAAATCATAATAACGTCAAAATTCTGCTTGTCGAGTTTACGCACGGTGCGCGTCGGCGAGAATACGCTGGTTAGGTATTCGTCAAAAAAGAGGCCTTCGATGCCTGGAATCCAGATAACTTTTTTACCCGGGATGCGTGGCGTGTGCTTAGTACGCAATCCAGGGCGAGGCGCCACAATGACTACCTCGTGCCCCAAAGCCTCTAAATTGGCATGTAAAATGTCGATTACATAGACAATACCGTTCGTAGACGGATGATATGTATCTGAAAATAAACCAATCTTCATATGTTTATAGTGTAGCAGTTACCGCTGTTGCATAATCTGATATAGTAAACGTAAGTATTATGACAGCGAAAAAAAGCGTAAAGCCTCGCAAAAAGGCACCAGTAGCTAAACACGCACAGCTAAAAAGCTCAAAACCAAAGAATATTTTTGGGCGTGCTGTTGCATGGTTTAAGGGCCGCCACATCTGGCAACGTATTGTGCTGATTATTATGGCTGTGGTGTTATTTTTGACACTACTCAGCAGTACCATTGATGCGCTATGGATTCCAACCAAAAACCCCAACTACGGAGTAAGCTTTTCGCCAGCATATGCCGAAGAGCTTGGTGTTGATTGGCGCGCAAATTACCTTGCGCTACTCGATGGGCTCCAGTTTAAGCGATATCGATTAATGAGCTATTGGGATAGAAACGAAAAAGTGCAAGGCACCTACGATTTCAGTGAAGTAGATTTCCAACTAAACGAGGCCGCTAAACGCGGTTATAAAGTAAGCCTCTCAATTGGCTTGCGACAACCCCGCTGGCCAGAATGCCACCAACCAGGCTGGGCGAGTGAACAATATGACAAAGATCAGGCCGCCTGGAAAGCCAGTTTGTACAAGTATATCGAGGCAACTGTAAGTCGCTACAAAAACCACCCTGCAATTGAAAGCTATCAACTCGAAAACGAAGCCGTAAACAGTTGGTTTGGTGTCTGCAAAGACCACGAACGATCACGCCTGCGCGAAGAGTTTGACCTTGTCAAAAAGATTGACCCGGTACACCCAATTTACATGAGCCTTAGTGACCAACACGGGTTCCCGGCAGGTACACCAGTGCCAGATAAATATGGCTTTAGTGTCTACCGTATTGTGTGGAACGATAAAACGCCACTCCATTTTTATGTTACGTATCCAACGCCTGTTTGGTATCATCGCGCCCGCGCAGCTGCCATAAAGCTCATAAAACACCGGGATGTGTTTATCCACGAACTACAGATTGAGCCATGGGGGCCAAAACCTACTAAAGAACTAACAATTGCCGAACAAGATAGGTCAATGAACACAAAACAAATCGAAGAAAACTTTTTGTTTGCCCGCAAGATAGGTAAAAGCGATATATATACCTGGGGGGCAGAATGGTGGTATTGGCGAATGACCGTATTGCACGACTCAAAACCCTGGGACCGCGTCAAGCAAGAGCTCGAGCAGTTCCCGAATTAAGCGCTAATATGTTACCCCTGTTGTACAATTAAGTTTATGAAACCCAAAAAAGCAGCGCCTGCAAAACTGATAACCAACGCACGCGCACGCTTTGACTACGATTTAAAAGACACCTATTTAGCTGGCCTTGTGCTGACTGGTGCCGAAACAAAAAGCCTCCGTATGGGCCGGGGGCACCTTAAGGGCGCCTTTGTAACCATAAAAGACGGCGAGCTATGGCTTAACAACGCAACAATCCAGCCGAGTATTACCAATGCTGCCCACTTATTACCCGAAACGCAGACGCGAGCACGAAAACTACTGGTCAAAAAACGTGAATTTAATCAGTTGGAAGCCGCCAAAGAGCAGGGGCTAACTATTGTACCAACCAAGCTGTTAACGCGGGGTCGATTTATAAAAATCGAAATAGCCACCGCCAAAGGTAAAAAGAAATATGACAAACGGCAGGTTTTGAAAAAACGTGACGAAATGCGCGATGTTGATCGCGCATTAAAATCTCGTTAGAGTTTTTTGGCATATTTTGAAATACGATATTCGAACGGTTAGTGAGAATATATGCCGAGCCAGAGAAATCATTCAAACAAGTAGAAGATATCTCTGCGCGAAGCTATATAAACGCCAGAGCATAAAAGAACGTGACGCAGGTCGAGATACCGCGCGCGTTAAAAAACTTGTAGTAGCATTATTTTTGTAGTCTAATATAGTTCAGTCATCTGTGGCCGCGTGGCCCAAAAGACAGATCATCGACAATTGAGGAGGCGAAAACTGCGTGCTCAAGTTGCTTAAGCGAATTGGTTGTTTGCATTCCGAGCGTCACAGCGACGTGAACGGCGTCATCACCACCCAGACCTGCAAGCGATGCAGAAAGACTTGGTCGTTCCCATCACACACTGTCCGCTCAAGCAGATAGGGAGTTTTGGTATGGCAAGTACAGCCGAAGTAATCGGCAAAGCTCTCGATGAGTTCGAGCGCGAACGGCTCGAAGAAGCAGCAACCGAATACGACATTCCCACCCAGGTTCAGCGCAGCGCAAGCACGTAGGTCCTCCCCAGACCGCCCCAGGACGAGAAGTCACAGCGCGTGAGTCAGGTGCTGGCAAGCCAGCAGCTGTACAACCGCAACTCTGCGGACTACGACGCTCGCTGGCAGAACGTCTTCGCGGCGAAGATCGTCGGCCCTCGGGATGTTCCCACCACTGCACCGACGCTCAAGGAGATGATCGACACGCTCGGCATCGACTGCCCGGCGCAGTGAACAACGCGGAGTAAGCCTCCAGTATCGTTCGGGCGGGGTCTTCGGACCCCGCCCGAACGGGCAACACAATCTCTTAGCTTGTCATACTCAACTTTTTTGAAATCAATAAACCGCCCAATATAGGCGGCTTTTTTAATGCGAAAATTTTTGCCATCGAGGGCCCGCGGACTCTTTGCAGAGTAGCGGGCCCTCGATTGACATCGTCAGAGAACAAACGGGCGTGAGCGGTCGCTCAGGCTGGTGTACTTGGCGTCGATCTTGTCGCCCGAGGCCTTCAGTGTGAGCTGAAAATCTGGGCTGAAGATGATGGCGTGACCCTGCCTTCGAATAGGCGCTTTCGAGCCGTTGCTCTGCGGGTTCTGATGGTTCGGGAACCAAACCTCCAGGCCCTGTTGGCAGTGCACGATTTGCTCTTTCTCGCCGACCTTCAGCTTAAGGCTCATGTCCTCCTTAAGCCTCGTGCTTCCGCTGCCGTCCATCCGGGCATACAGCGTCTCTACTCGGCTCTGCCAGTCTTGCTGGGAGTCTTTGTCGAGATACAACACAGTACCTTTCTACGATGTCAAATAAGGCCAGACTATTATACCACTTTTTATACTTT
>JBBRSL010000001.1:0-59897 GCA_038245435.1 Saccharimonadales bacterium (SeqCode) | reverse complement strand
GTGGGCGTCGTCACTGTCGGCGTCGGGGTCGGAGTGGTCTCCGTCGGCGTCGGCGTGGGCGTCGTCACTGTCGGCGTCGGGGTCGGAGTGGTCTCCGTCGGCGTCGGCGTGGGCGTCGTCACTGTCGGCGTCGGGGTCGGAGTGGTCTCCGTCGGCGTCGGCGTGGGCGAGGACTCGGCTGCACACATGATCACGTGTGAAATCGTCTTGTCGCTTTCGTCGAATACACCGTTCCCGTTGCTGTCTGCCCACACAGTCTGTCCGGCCTTGGGAGGCGCGGCGAAGATCGTGTTGGCATAGTTGCCCTGCTCGTTGGCACCCGCCTTGACGATCACCTTGCTGTAGGTACCGGCCGGCAGCACGTAGGTGCTCCCGCCCGGGTTGTCGACCTTGACACAGTCGGCTCCCCAGTAGCCAGGGTGATTGGCGTCACTCGAGAACGGCGCGTAACCGGTCACGGCGGCGTAGTCGACAGTCGGCGGCGTGCCACAGCCGGCGACCGAAACGACCTCGTCGAGCACGGGGTTGCCGCCCTCATCGAAGACCTTGACGGTCATGTTGAAAGCAGTCACCGGGAACACCTTCATGTCGGCAGAGACATCGAACATGTGGCTCCAGCTGGAGCCAGAACCGCCTGTTCCGAGGTACTCGGAGCTCACGGTGTTCGAGTTGTACTGCCAGGAGATGACAGCGTCGAGCGTCGAGCTCGAAGTTGCACCTGCAATGGTCAGAACACCTGCGTTGCAGTTCGCGCTGTCACGCACGAACGACGACGCGAGCGTCGTTGCACTGGCCGGAGCTGCGATAACCATCGCACCTCCAGTCATGACCAGCAGGGCCCCGAGGAGCGCGCTGATCAGCCGAGCCGGCGTCAAGCGCCGGTTCTCTCTCTTGATGCTGCCCTGCACGGGGCTTCACATCCTTCCGATGGAAACAAACACCCGGTATTTCCGGGTGCTCTGTACTTTACGCTCCACTTACAAAGCGTAACTCGTTATTTATACCACAAATAATACTTTATGTAAAGTTTATAGCACTGTTTAGCTCTGCTTTTAACTACCGTTTTTAAACATATTTGTTTTGAAAAGCCGAAATTTAACACCTGCCATAAATAAAACGTGGCCGCCTATACTGTGGCAAACAGTTTTTCGCAGCTCCCATTCATCCTCAGCCTTGCGCTGCTTTAGCAACTTTTTGGTCGCATCTAAAGGCCACACATAACTCGATTGAATTCCTTGCCTTAGCTCCTCAAGCGATTCGGCTGTGGAAATATCACCATATGGAAACAAAAAAGGCAGTTGCATTCTCTCATTCGGAACAGGCCCATCACGAAACAAGTGAGGCAAACCCTGGTTTGAAAGCACGACTGCTTCTTCGGTAATGAGCGAATTATAGTGATGCGTTAACCGTTCGGTATCAAGTGATTCAATTTTAATACGCCAATAAAAGACTTGTTGTTTGCGGGTTTCTTCTTCGTAATGAATAAGGTAGTGTAGCCCGTTATCAAACTGGCAAACCGCTTGCCTATCAGTTTTACCACGTCGGTAAAACGTTTCAATAGTAGGGTTCGTTACAAGCTTTTCGGCAGATTCAACAAATACACCTGCGATTGCTTGCTGCAGCCGATTACTTGCAAGAGTTTCTTGCGCAAATTCATTTCTGTTTGATTCAAAATCCATGGGTAACTTTTAAGATACCGCCTATTGTAGCGCTATGTGGTAAATGATTCTACTAATGGCTATCTTTTACGGCCAAAAAAACGCGCCATTTTTGATCCGGCACTTTTTTCGCGCACGGCTCGTTCGCTTTTAATATTCACTTCAAGTAGCTGCGAAAACTCACGCTGCCCAATAGGTTGCATGTCTGTTACGAGCAACTCTAGCATTCGTGATTTGTATATATCATCGACTTCAACTCTACGAGGCAAAACAGTATTTTCGCCAGGGTACGGATTTCGATTTACAATAATTCTTGAACCGTCAACGGCTGCTTCAATGGTTTCATAATAAACAGTGTTGTTGCGACTATATATACCACCTCTCACGGGCGACCATAGGCTGTAGCCAAGCCTATTCTGTGCATGGCTTACCCGAACTAAGCCAGTATTGCCGGCTGGTGTCGCGACGTATACAAGCTTATCGTCATCAGAGCCGCGCGATTCAAATACCAAGCCCTGCTTACGTGCATGCTGCGCAACCAAGCCAAGCCCAATCAAAAAATTTTGCGCTGACTGAACGAGTAGCTCATCGTACTCTATTGCTTCTGGTGTGCGTGCATTAAGAGGATTTTGTTGATTAAGCGACATACTTTTATTCTGCAGTAAATTTATTGAAATACTAGGCTGATTATTTCCAGTTCCAGCTGTTCCCGTTTTCGCCCATAATTCTGTCGAGAAGTGGTTTCTTGAGTCTTGGGGAACGGTGTTTTTTAAGAAGCTCTATTTTTCTAAATAGTTTTTCTTTTTCTTTTTCATGCTTGTATAAAAGCTCTGTTGCCGGCCCTGCATCAATGATTTCACAAGTCTGGGCTACATCACCCGTATCGGTAATTGTAGCAAATTGCCCAAA
The DNA here is from genome assembly GCA_038245435.1 of Saccharimonadales bacterium (SeqCode). GTDB lineage: Bacteria > Patescibacteriota > Saccharimonadia > Saccharimonadales > CAIOMD01 > JBBRSL01. Next base: position 57,330 of record JBBRSL010000001.1, on the reverse strand, counting down.
CAGCAATAATGTTTCTTTGGGGTCATCCACCGATGAAATACCAAGCGAATTGCCCGGTTTATCTTCATCAACTTTTGCGGTCCTGGTGGTAATTACTCTTGTGGAAAATATAGAATCATATGAATACTGACGCAATGTTTCATACGGAGTACCGTCAGCTTGCTCGAGTAAACGCATTATTTCAATTTCAGTATGAGGCCCGCCCTTACCCGGTACATACTGTGTGATATCAGTAACACCCACAGAATAGTAGTCGCCATTTGCAAGTACAACCGATAGGTACTTATCGCAACCATCAGTCGACTCTTGGTTAATGTTACCTGCACTTGCGATATCCCGTAGTACCGGTACATAGTTATCAAGTATAAATTTATTGAACTGAAGCGCTTGTTCGCGCTGCTTGGGGGGTAGTTCGTGGCTCATAATTTTAGCTAGCCTTAAGTGCTTGGGTAGCATCTATAAGTACATCATAGAGTGGTGAGCGTTGTTCGTCTGTTTCGGCAGTTATTTTTTCGGTATGAGGCCTGCCGTCAACAAGGCCACTTACCACTTCGCGCAACAGAACTTTACCGTCATGAGCAATTGCTTCGACTTTATAGGTTGTAGCATGAGGGTATCTATCCCATACATCTTTGCCAATTGAAACATTTTGAACACCGACAACTTGCCACTGCTCTGCGCCATCATCAAGCTGGGTGCATTCGATTGAATGCCCTTTTGTATCTAGCTTAAAACTGGTAAAAGTTCCATCTGCTTCTTTGGTAACTATTTTTTCAGTTGTATCTTTGTGCGACTCAACATCAGCCATTAGCTTAGTTGTTATCTCTGCTAATGATATTCGTTCTGGTGAAGCTACTTGTTCTTGTGGCATTGTTACTCTTTTTTTGTTTTAATTACCTTGTATATACACTAGCACTTTACGAGCGTTTTGTCAATTAGCAAGAATTTTAGATATAAAAAATACCCCTGTTAAATCAGGGGGCTTGCATGCAAAAGTTGGAGCGCCCTAGTGGGCGCAGAGAGAGCTACGGTTGGATTACCGGAGACCACACTCTGCGCCACACTAGGGCTCATTCGCTCTACATCAGAGGACTACTCAGCCAACGTGGACGCCAGCAGAAAGTCGAACGCCGCTCGCATAGCCCGGCTTAAGAGCCGTCACGCGAACAGCGATCTTGTAGCCCTTCAGAGCCCGAGGAATGACGTAGTAGTACTTGGTCGCGTACTTGATGGCCACCCACCTGCCGCCACTGTACTTGTACCACTGATACAAGTACTTTGTCGGAGCGGGAGTCCACTTGCCGACATACGCCTTGACCGTCTTGCCAACCCGGACTGTGCCAGTGACCTTCGGGTAGTAGGTACCGACGATCTTGAGTGCCGAACCGAGGACCACAACAGCACTGGCTGCGCTGGTTGCGGATGGTGCACTACCGAAGCCGTTACTGGCGCTGGATGCGCAAGCAAGCCGCTTGTTGTAGTGGGTAGCGGTGAGCGTGAGCGTGCGGGATGAACCCGCCGTCAACACACCGTTGAGGTACCACCTGTACGCAGCCATGACCGGAGCCGTACCGGAGTACGACACGTTGCAGGTCAGGACGTACCCAACCTGTGCCCTGCCCGAGATACTCGGACCAGTCAGTCGCACTGGAGGCGTGCCGCAACTGAACGCTGGCTGGAGCTGGTTATACACAAGCTCGTCATCAACGTAGACGAAGATGCGATACGCCTCGCCCGGGGGGAGTTGCCCCACGAACGAACGCATCTCACCTTGCGCCATCGTGCCAGATGCGGTGTACTCGTAACCGCCGTTGCCGTAGGTCACCTTCACAAAGCGAGAGACAGGGTCTGCACTTGTGACGGAGGTTTCCTGTGTCGGAACGGCTACTGAGCAAACCGGTGACTTCGGCGTAACCACGAAGTTCGCGGCGTCGACTGTGTTGCACCCGTAGGCGGGCTGAGCAGTGTCGAGAGCGAGATCGGGGAACCCGAAACTCACCTTCACGCTGTAAGCCTGACAGGTCGGGATGGACAGCTTGAACGTCGGGAAGTCTCCCACCGCCAAGACAGGCGCCCAGACCAGGACATCGTTCACCCAGACTACAGCTTGGCGCGAGGCCTCACTGAAGTTACCGAGCTCAAGGACCTGTCCGAACGAACCGTCAGGACTAGTGAACTGAGTGTCGAGGTTGGCCGTGAAGTCAGACGGGCTGACCGCCACACAGGGCTCAGCGAGCGTGAACGGGTAGGTCGCCAGCGTGAACCCGAAGTTGTCGACCGTCAGCGTGTGGTTGCCCACAAGCGTATTGGCAGGGACAACATCGTCGAAACGAACTTCCGTACCCGTGGCGAGTGCGTACGGGTAGCCCGGGAGAGCTACACCGTCAAGACTGAACGTGATGGACTCGAACCCGCCAGGAGCGTTGAAGCTCGTGACGGTCGAGTCGTTGTCGAGTACCCCGCTTAGACACACAGGGTTGCTGTAGCTAGCCGTCACGAATGACGGGTCGTACGTCGCAGCCTGAACCGGAGCAGCCAAAGCTGCACCAGACCCAAACAAGAGCGCAGCGAACACAAGGCCCACTACCACCCTTTTGGTGAAACGGTTCACAATGTCCCCCTTCTAGGGATCTGTTGTAGAGCGAATTGGAAAGGTTCTGTTTATGGTAGGTCAACGCTGGATTGCGAGGGCACTTAGACCACAGAACTTGGGCGAATTATAACACTTTTGCCAATTTTTGTAAAGTCTTACTTTATAATTTTTAAGAGGTAAAAGCGCTCGCGGTTACCTTTGGCACCAGTTACGTCTGAATCGGCTTTATCCAGGATCGTAAAGTGTTGCTTAGCCCACAGTTCAAAATCTTTCATAATATCGCGGCGCACCGAATCATTTTTAATCACGCCCTTGTGTTTAGTGGCCGCTCCAGCCTCAAATTGTGGCTTAACCATGGCAACAATCAGTGTTTTTGGCCCACTTAAGCTTGCAATATGGGGTAATAATTCTCGTAAGCTCACAAAGCTCACATCGATAACAATGATATCGGGCACAGGAATTAGAATTTGGGAGCTCAGAGTTGGGAGTTGGCGCTTATCGGTTCTAGCTCCTAACTCCAAACTCCCAACATCTAAGATGTTGGTTTTTTCATGAAGTTCTATCTTTGGATTACCGTGCAAGCTTGGGTGCAGCTGATTTGTGCCTACATCAACTGCAAAAACTTTTGTAGCCCCATTTTGCAGCGCATAATCGGTAAAACCACCAGTACTACTGCCGACATCAAGCACTATTTTACCTTTAAACTTGAGCTTGAGCTTGAGCGCCTCTGCAACACTCGCCAGCTTTAAGCCTGCCCTGCCCACGTACTTTTGGCTTTGAATATTACGTATTTGAGCATCAGAGCGCACAAAATAACCAGGTTTTGTAACAACTTGGCCATCAACGGTAATATAGCCAAGTTTTATATAGTTTTCAGCTTGACTGCGTGTTTCGGCGAGCCCAATTTTATTTACAAAATAGTCTAGCCGTAATTTTTGCATAAACCTCTTAAGCTGCGCGAATAGCCAGGTCGCCGGCCGCTTCAGCAACAGCCTGGAATCGCTCCATAGCATCTTGTGATTCAATTGCAGCTACAACGTCTGTTCCAAGCTCTAATTCATCAGTAACACTAAATACTCTTTGTTCGCCAAATGTCATGGTTATATCCTTTTGTTTAAATTATGTATATTGGTGCTATCTGCTAAATAGTGTACACCCGTTTTGCGCAGATTTTCTAGTCTTTTTTGCGCTCGCGGTATGCGCCAGTTTCAGTATCGACAGACACAATGTCGCCCTGCTTAATAAATGACGGAACTTTAATAGTGATGCCTGTTTCGAGCGTGGCATCTTTTTGCACACTGCTGGTTGTATCACCTTTCGTAACGCTTTCGGTATAGGTGACTTCGAGATACACATTCTTAGGTAGTTCGATATTAATAATCTGGCCGTCAAAGTTTTGAGCTTTTACGTTATCACCCTCTTTTAAGTAGCCGGCACCTTCATCAATCATTTCGGTACTTACTTCTATCTGCTCATAGCTATCGTTATCCATAAAATAAAACTTATCAGCATCCTTATACAGATACTGCACGTTTTGATAGCCAACTTCTGCTGGTTCGATAGATTCGTTGCCTTTAAACGTTTTTGAAAGCACCTTACCGTCGATAACACTTTTAATGCGAACGTTCACAATTGAACCGCCACGGCCCATAACTTTTTGGCCGTATTCGAGCACTTTATAGGGGTGTCCTTCGAGTTGAAAGACAGTGCCTTTTTTTAAATCTGTTATGCCAAATGCCATAATTAAATTTCCTTTGAAATTTAGAATATTGAAGATTGAATAATGAACGTCATTATTCGTTCTTCAATATTCGTTATTCAAATGTTTAGTTTGATGCAATAAATGGAAGTAATGCAATGTGTCGAGCGCGCTTGATAGCTTTTGCAAGACGACGTTGTTGCATTTCGGTTAAACCGGTACGCTTGCGTACTTCGATTTGCCCAAATTGGTTTACGAAACGTTGTAGGGTTTTGACATCTTTGTAGTCAAAATAAACGGTTCCGGTTACTGGTTTTCGATTGTTCTTAGCCATAGTTTAAATTCTCCTTTGTTGAATTTAGGGGTTAGTGGTTGGGAACTAGGAACTGGGGCGAACCCCATTACCCATTACCTGAGCCCTATTCCCAAGTTCTGTTCTACTAGAATGGTATTTCACTTAAATCAATTGGTTCGTCGCTAATGTCTTCGATTGCGACGTCTTTTTTCGGTGCTGGTGCACTCTTTTCACTTGCTTGTGGAGCTGAGCCACCTTCGCCTTCACCACGGCCGCCGAGGAATGTGACGTCTTGCGCAACAACTTCAACCTTACTACGTTTTTGGCCATCTTGTTCCCATGCGCGGCTTTGTAAACGACCGCTTACAAGCACTGGGCGACCTTTAGTCACGTACTGGCTAACGCGCTCACCAAGTGGGCCCCAAGCCGTTACGTCAACAAAGTCAGTTGCTTCTACATAGTTGCCATCGGCACCTTTGTAGCTGCGATTTAGCGCAAGGCTAAAGCTACAGACACTTTGGCCATTTGGCGTGGTGCGTAGTTCTGGGTCACGGGTTAGGTTGCCCATAAGTGTTACTTGGTTAAAACTTCGTGCCATGTTCTTGTTCTCCGTTAAATGTCTTTTGTAACCTTAGTTTTCAGTAACTTCGCCGGCTGCTTTTGCAGCTTCGCGGCCAGCATTCTTTTTCGCACGCTCTGCCTTAAAGGCTTCTGCCTTTTCAATAGCTTTAGTATCTGGCTTGGTAATCAAAAAACGGATTACTTCGTCAGTGATGTTCAAGATTGATTCAATCTTGGCAACGTTTTCGCCAGGGATATCAACCGTATAAAAAACGTATACAGCGTGATCGTGGCCCTTAACCGTGTATGCCAGCTTTCGCTTGCCCCAGTTATCTTCTGCGGTTACTTTACCACCGTTATCGGTAAAGATTTTAACTACCTTGGCGGCAGGTTTTTCGATATCTATTTCTAGATCCGGGTGATATAAAACGGCTATTTCATAGCTGCTTGTCATAGAGAGAATTCCTTCCTCTGGTTATCGCCCACATGCATAAAAGCTGTGAGCCGAAGTTAATAGTACTGCTATTATAGCCTATTCGCCCCTGTTATGCAAGCTAAGCTGCAGTAATGATAATGCGCTGTATTTCATCAAAATAATCCGGCTGATAGCCTTTGGTTACTTTTTCAAGAATCCCAACTGGGTGCCGGCGCTCCTCTGGATGAATATGGCCATGTTTATGAGCAACCCTGTACAAATCCTCGATCGGCTCAACAGCTCTTAAAAATGCTTGATTCACAATAAACATACCAAGCTCAAGGCGCCTGTGTGAATCTTCTGTCGTTACAAATTCATCTAATTGGCTTTGTTTGAGGTAATCAAAACCCTGGGCCATGGCGTGCTTCATAAAGTACACGCCCCTTTTGATGTTGTTCGTATCGCGACCCGTGAGCGAGCTCATGCGACGTTCAGTATAAATTACTTCGCCGCTTTGTAGGTACAGTCTTTCATCGGGGGTTAATATAACTCGTTCAGGCCTTGAGCCGCGTACATCAACCGCTTGTTCGGGGATATAGCCAGCGTATGCTAGCACTGCCATGCCAAAGCGCTGTACAGGGTCTTGCGGCAATGGCACGCCATCAAAAAAATCGTGATAGCGGCTATGCAACCTTCGGGGGCCATACTGCAAGCGAGAATGTCGTAGCACGCGACCGCTTTCGTCTTTGTAGACAGATCTATCGTCAGAAAAAAATGCATGGTGCTGATCATTAAATGAACTGTAGAAGTTTTCTACAGGCAGAATCGGCAACGGCAGACCAGTAAATTCATCTATAAAAGCCGGACTTATGAGTGCCTGCTCAATAAAAAAAGACGCCCCAGCATCAGCCTCAGCGTCCTCTATGTTGTGTTGTATCTCGAAGCTCATACACACGCTCCTGTTTCTTTTAGTTCTCTACCTTGTCTGCAGTGTACAAAAAAAGAGCTTATAAACACAAGCTCTTTTTTAGATGTTAGACGTCAGATACTAGATACTAAAAAACTGCGCCTGCTCCAACATCCAACGTCTAGCATCCAATGTCTACCTCGTGAGATATTCATCGCGCGGGTCGTCGCTGACTTCAATTTGAGTCGGTTCGGTGCTCCCAAAGACATCACTCATGCTACTTACCAGCACTTCACGTGGGCGCTGGCCGTCAGCCTGGCCAATGATACCCTTTTCTTCCATGATGTCCATAATACGACTGGCACGGCCATAGCCAATACGTAAGCGACGTTGCAACAGACTAGTACTAGCTTTTTGGTTTTCAATCACTACGCGTACAGCATCTTCCCACATGTCATCATCGGCATCATCATGGCTAGTGTGCTCTACGACAATACCCCCACGACCATTAAGAACCACCGGCATGCTCACAACTTCATCATCGTATTGTGGGCCCCTCTGCGCTCGTAAAAAGTCTGTAACCCGCAACGTTTCCTCATCGCTAATGTAAGCGGCTTGTACGCGCTTAGGCTTGCCCATAGCAGGCGTTAACAGCAACATATCACCCATACCGAGCAGCTTTTCACTGCCTGGCTGGTCAATAATAATGCGTGATTCAATTTGGTTAGATACGGTAAATGAAATCTTAGCCGGGACGTTGGCCTTAATAAGACCCGTAATAACATCGACACGTGGGCTCTGCGTTGCCAATACTAAGTGGATACCAGCTGCACGAGCTTTTTGCGCCAAACGTACAATTAATGATTCAACGTCTTTGGCGGCCATCATCATAAGGTCTGCAAGCTCATCAATCACGATCACGATATAGGGCATGCTTTCGAGCTCAGCAATCGCGTTATACTCAGAAATATTGCGCTTCTTCTCGCCCGCGAATGCCTTAAGGCGGCGCTCCATTTCGGCAACAGCCCATTTGAGTGCGCTAATACACTTTTCGGGTTCAGTAATCACTGGCGTGAGCAGGTGCGGAATATCGTTATACGGCGTAAGTTCAACCTGTTTTGGGTCAACCAAAATCAGTTTCATGTCTGACGGGCTATTGCGATAAAGCAAACTCGTAAGCAAAGTATTAATCATCACTGACTTACCTGAGTTAGTTTGACCAGCAACGAGCATATGCGGCATTTTATCGAGCTGAGCGACAACCGGGTCACCCGCAATATCTTTACCAATCGCGAAACCAAGTGTCGATGATTGCTCTTTCCACTCTTTACTATTGAGGATTCCGGCAAGGCGTACCGTTGCCGACTTGAGGTTTGGCACTTCGACACCAACGGCTCGTTTACCGGGGATAGGTGCTTCGATACGAATTGATTGAGCAGCTAAATCAAGTGCGATGTTATCTGCCAGTCCAGCAATTTTGTTCATCTTAACTCCGGCAGGTGGACGAAGAGTATATTGCGTGACGCGCGGGCCTACATTGGCACCTTCCATTTCGACATCAATATTAAAGTTAGCCAGTGTATCTTTAATCATATCGGCGTTTTCTTTGATATTGCCAGGGTCGGCTTTATCTTGCTTTTGATCAAGCAATTCAACACCTGGGAACTTCCAGTCAACATCGGTGACTGTGGTGAGCGCGGCGTGATCTTCGGCTACGCTGAGCTTGGTAGCGGTGTTTTTGATAGTTGATAGCTTAGCTGCCTTTTCGGCTGCCGTATGGTGCTCAATTGGCACACCTTCATGTAATTGAAAACCTTTGTCGGTTTCGCCCTTAGCTTTAAGTTCTCGTAAATCAGTGTCTGGTTCGCGTTGCTCACGCTGGAACATACTCATAAAGCTTTTACCCATACGCTTTGGTGATAGGCCAAACATGAACATAAAGGCAATCCAACCCAGTACAAAAAAGCTAATAAAAGCGGTCGTTTGGCTCAAGAACATCAAACTAAAGTTACGTAACCCATTGCCGACTTGGCCACCGTACTGCCCTGCTTTTGCGTAATCGGCTGCATTGCCGGCGTCAAGCACCACGTGCAACATGCCAGCTAGCATTGCCAAAAATATAAGGCTGGTAACAAGCTTTGAAAACGGAATTTGGTACTCTTCGTGCTTGAGCTTAGCAATTGCCAAAAATATAAGTACAAAAGGCACCAAAAAAGCACTATAGCCTACAAACCAAGCACTCGTTTTAAATAGATGTACTGGGAACGTACCTCCCAAACCAAAGCCGCCGATAAGCACAAATAGCGCGAGCACAATCATAATAAACGCCGTTACTTGACGCCAAAAATAACTCCCCGTTTTCATTTCAGGAGTTTCTTTTTGTACTTTCTTTTTCTTGGTTGTCTTTTTCTTCTTAGCCATATCTGTTTTATTGTAGCCTATTTGTTAGTTTTTGTTATATAGCGGGCTCGTTAAATTAGCTTAGCTACCCTCATTACATGATATGTATCAAGCCATTCAGCAACTCTATCAACGGTATCTTGATCGCAATCAACATATTTTAACGCTGATTCACCTGGTTTTCGAACCAGCTTTTGTAAATGTAGCTCATCGCTCACAAATCGTAGGTAAAACTTACTAATACTGTGCTCGGGAACCATTAAGTCTCTATAGGCTAGTTCTGCAAAAAGCTGCATAAATGCTGGTTGGTCTTCGGGGTTATAATACTTAATATTTAAGCGTTTATGCGTTGAGTCGTCATCTGCGCGTGCAATATACCCGTTCACCATAACGCTACTGGCATCTTTAAATTTTTTTGGAGCAAAAGCACCGAGTTTATCACCAATATCCTTCGGCGTTGCTGCAACTTCAACAAGTGATTCTTGTGGTTCTTCGGTGTCTATGCGAAGTTCTCTTAGAAATCTTCTTGATGATTCTTTCATGTTGTTAATTATAACACAGATTACCCTTATTGTCTAGCTTAAGCACTGAAAAGAGGCCCTTATGCGGGGCCTCTTTTTAACTCAAATACTGGTATGCGTTAATCAGTACGAGCGTCTTGGTTGAGCAGCTGCTGTCGCAGTTGCGCAAAACGGCGTGCTTGGCTAATAGCTTCTGTTTGTGGATCAACCTCTGGTTTTGCAGGCGCCTCACCGTTGGTACCATTTGGCGCAACAGTACCACCCTTACCAATCACATTAACAACAGGGATGATAATCGGGCTGCGCTGCGTTTTGTCGTACAAGAAGTGCGTAACATGCTCACGGATTTCTTGTTTAAAGCGGTCAAGATCGATGCGCTTAAAGCGCTGCTGTACTGCTCGGCGTAGCTCGCCACGAAGCTCGTTCATGAGTTCTTCATTATCGCGCATGTAGATAAATCCACGGCTAATGATGTCAGGGCTGGTCAGCGCCTGGCCGGTTTTGCGGTCAACGGTTAGCACCACTGTTACGAGGCCATCTTGGCTCATCATAATACGGTCTTTTACGACGACATTACTGACAATGGCACCTGTTTGGTCGACAAGTACCGTGCCGTGTGGCACTTGGCCACTAAGCTCCATTTTGTCAGAGGTAAAGGTTATGACATCGCCGTTATCAACGTTAAGGGTATTCTTACGTGGAATGCCTTCTTCGACAGCAAGTTCGATATGATACTTCTTAGCCGTAAAGTCGCCATAAATTGGCACAAAAAACTTTGGTCGAATGTAGTTAATCATATCTTTGTACTCTTCTTGGCTGGCATGGCCAGACACGTGAAGCGGGCCACAACCGTCGACTTCGCGCGTTTCGTGTCGGTAGACGTGTACATCTTTTTTGAGCAAATCATCTACCATCGAGCGAATATTTGCATCGTTACCACTGTATGGAATAGGTGTCGAACTCAGCACCACGGTGTCTTGTGGTTTCATCTTAATATGACGGTGATCACCGGTACTCATACGTACCAAGGCAGCACTTGGCTCACCCTGGCTACCTGTACAAACTACGACGATTTTGTCATCAGGCAAAGTATTGGCGCTGTTAATCGGGATAAACGTACCCTTTGGAATTTTTACAAACCCATGACGAACGGCCATTTCGAGCGTACTTACCATGCTGCGACCATCTATCGCAATTTTGCGGTTGTTGTGCACGGCAGCATTGATAATCATTTGTACGCGGTTGATATTGGTCGAGAATAGCCCGATAAATACGCGGCCTGGTGCTTGCTGCAAAATATCAACAAAGCTTTGTTCGATAGTACTTTCACTCGGTGTACGACCTGGGCGCTCAGTAGTGGTACTTTCACTTAAAAGTGCAAGTACGCCTTCGTCACCAAGTTGCTTAAGACGGTCGATGTCAGTTTTTTCGTGGTCAAGTGGATCTGGGTCGAGCCTAAAGTCGCCAGTATTAATGATACGGCCAACGGGTGTGTCAACAACCACGACAGTACTACCAGGGATTGAGTGTGTGACACGCACGAGTTCAACAAAGAATTCACCAATCTTGAGACGTTCATGGGTATTTTCGTTCATCATAATCGTATTAAGCTCAAAGCCTTCGGGCATTGGTAAGCCAAAGTTACCGAAAATTTCTTCGACACGGCCAATCGTAAACTTACTACCATAAATAGGCGCCGGAATATTTGGCACGATGTGCGGTAAGCCGCCAATGTGGTCGAGGTGACCGTGCGTAATAATATATGCACGCAGTTTATGCTTAATGCTTTCGAGGTAAGTTACGTCAGCAATGCCGTAGTTAATGCCTGGCAAGTCGACACCAAGGTCGTTACCAGCATCAATCACGATTGCATCGTTTTTATACTCAATAAGAATCATGTTCTTTGAGCCACCACCATCCATACCACCAAGACCAATAATCTTGAGTCGTTGGCTGTCGTCGATGAGGTTCGCGCGCTTTTCGAGTTTTGTCGATGAAGCATCGAGATATTCATTGGCAAGCTTGTTTGCCATTTCACTGTTGCGCTTTTGGGCGCGAATAGCTGCCCCGCGCGATACGCTCCGTGGTGCTATTTGCTGACTAGCAGCACTGTTGTTAGGTTTGTTGTTTGAGCGCTGACCAGTGTTTGGTCTTTGAGGCGCTCTTTTCTTAGATTGTTCATCCATAATTTAGTTAATCCTTTACTTTCTTTTTCTAATTAATTGGAGGGTCTGGGGTATGTTCTGAAAATCCTCAACCAATGTCTGTCGCAAACCTCCGTTATAGAGAGCTGCGGCTGGATGGTAAAGTGGTAGAAATACCCTGTCGCCTTTTCGTTTAGGCTCTCCATGAACCTCACTTATTTGTAAGCCCGGTAAAAAGCAGTTCATAGAGTGCCGGCCTAATGTCACAACTAATAGTGGTTGAATAACATCGAGCTGGCGCTCTAAAAATGGTAAAAAAGCTGCTTTTTCGTCCGGTAATGGGTCGCGATTGTTTGGCGGCCGATACTTAACGATATTGGTAATGTACACTTGCTCGCGCCGCATATTTATACTGGCGAGCATTTCGGCTAAAAACTTGCCGCTGGCCCCAACAAAAGGAGCGCCCTGCTCATCTTCGCGCTTGCCGGGCGCTTCGCCAATAATCACAATGTCGGCATTTGGATTTCCGTCTCCGAAAACCAGGTTCGTGGCCTGCTTGGCCAAATCTGAGCAGATATCTTGTTCAAGGATATCTGCCCTAATCTGATCAAGAAGTTCTTGTTTCGTCTGTGTCATTGCAGTTATTTCTAACGTCCAACGTCAAATACCTAACGTCTATTTCTTGGCTGCTTTCATGCTGAGCTGTAAGCGTCCGCGATCATCAATAGCCACAAGTTTCACGTCAACGTCTTGGCCTTCGTGCACAACATCACTCGGGTGTTCAACGCGTTCGTCAGCCATTTCACTGACATGCACCATACCATCAGTGCCTGGCATGATGTTTACGAATGCGCCAAAGTCCATAATCTTCACAACTTTACCCGTGTAAATCTTGCCAACTTCAGGTTCTTCGGTAAGGCTTTCAATCCACTTAATCGTTGCGTCAATACTGGTCTTGTCGGGGCTCGAAATAAATACCGTACCATCATCTTTAATATCAATATCAGCGCCAGTTTCAGCGATAATCTTGTTAATGGTCTCGCCACCCTTACCAATAACGTCGCGAATCTTGTCTGGGTTAATTGATATTGAAACGACTCGTGGTGCATATGGGCTTAGGTCGGCTCGTGGTTCAGAAATAGTGGTCATCATGTGCTCTAAAATAAAAGCTCGGCCATCTTTACCCTGCAAAAGTGCAGCCCTAAGAACATCCGTTGGCAAACCATGAACTTTCATGTCCATCTGAATAGCCGTGATGCCTTTTGAAGTACCGGTCACCTTAAAGTCCATATCCCCTGCAAAGTCTTCAGCGTCGGCAATATCGCTTAAAATAAAGGTTTTATCACCTTCGACCATAAGGCCCATAGCGATACCGCTCACAGGAGCTTTGAGAGGCACGCCAGCATCAAGTAATGCCAATGTGCTGCTACAAGTAGCGGCCATGCTGGTGCTCCCGTTTTGGCTCATAATTTCGGTTACGGTTCGAATCGTATATGGGAACTCGACTTCGCTTGGCAAAACTGCTGCAAGTGCGCGTTCGGCGAGGTAGCCATGGCCAATTTCGCGGCGGCCTGGTGAACCAAGTCGCTTAACTTCACCAACAGTGTAGCCAGGAGCATTATAGTGGTGGAAATAGCGGCGTTCGCCTTCTTTTTCCATAGTATCTACCATTTGGGCGTAGCTAAGCGGTGCAAGCGTCACAATGTTCAAAGCTTGTGTAAGGCCTCGAGTAAAGATGCTACTACCGTGCACGCGTGGCAAAATACCAACTTCGCTACTAAGAGTACGGATTTCGGTTAGTTTACGACCGTCTGGGCGAATATTGTCTTTGATAATACCGGCGCGTACATCTTTGTGCACGGCAAGTGTAAAGGCTTCGTCATATTCATTCTTGTGTTCTGCGTAGTTTTCGCCAATCGTGTCTTCCATAGCATCATGAAACTGATTGCGAAGCGCATTCACTAAATCATTACGTTCTGGATACGGTGCACGAATATTGTGGCCAAGCTTGCCATCAACCCATGTGTTAACGGTTGTTTGGATTTCATCGTTCGGTAAATCAAGTTCAAATTCTTGTGCGGTCACACCGACTTTTTTCACAAGCTCTTTTTGGAGCTTAATAGCTGGTTGCATTGCGTCAAATGCCCAGGCGATAGCGTCGGCAACGAGCTCTTCGCTGACTTCACTTGCACCAGCTTCAACCATCATGACACCATTTTCGGTACCAGCGACAACGAGATCTAAATCACCTGTGTCATAGCTTTCGGCAGACAAAAATGCCTGAAACTTGCCATCAACAACACCAACGCGCAAACCGGCAACGGGGCCATCAAATGGTGCACCGGTGAGGCTAAATGCAGCGCTCAAAGCAATCATGGCAATCATATCTGGGCGGAAGGTTGGGTCGAGACTTAATACGCTAGCCACGCCTTGTACTTCGTGACGATAGCCTTTTGGCCATAGTGGGCGAATTGGGCGATCGATTAAACGACCGATGAGGATAGCATCATCGCTTGGGCGACCTTCGCGCTTGATAAAACGACTACCGCTGATTTTGCCAGCTGCATACATTTTTTCTTCGTAATCGATGCTGAGTGGAAAGTAGTCAAAGCCACTGAGGCGCTTTGGGCTTACCATAGCCGTGCCGAGCACGACAGTTTCACCGTACGTTACCAAAACAGATGCACTAGTTCGAAAACCAAGACGATTAATTTCAAACGTGAGAGTTTTGCCTAAAAAGTCAGTTTCGACTTTTGTTATTTTTTTACCTAATGGGTTAATGATTTGCCCCATAGAAGAGTCCTTTCGTTTTACCAAGGTGACAGGGTTCAGGTATGCATATTTTGCATAGCTGTGCTCTATCACCTTTGGTTTTATATGTACTTACAGTATAAAGCCGGTTCTACTTTTTAGATAGATTCGGCTACAAAAGGTTTTTGTAGCCTCGCGGTCTAAAAACTAACGGCGGATGCCAAGTTTTGCGATGAGGTCTAAGTAAGCTTGTTCGTCTTGAGCGGCCAAGTACTTAAGTTGGCGGCGGCGCTTGCCTACAAGTTGTAGCAAACCACGGCGAGCCATAAAGTCATGCTTGTTCACCTTAAGGTGCTCGGTAATTTCAGTAATACGAGCAGTCATAATACTCACTTGTACTTCAGGTGAACCAGTGTCTGTTGCACCCTTTTGGTGTGTCTTTACTAGATCGGCTTTTTTAGCGGTCGAAATCAATTCAGTTGTCCTTTAATCGTTATCGTTAATAAAGAGATTTGATGGCGTTACGAAGTATTCTATCAGATACCGACCACTTTTGCAAGTACAGAGACTTAAAAAGTAATCAAAAATGGCTCAAGAGATTCAGGATTGATTTGTTCGAGCGTAACCGCACCATTAATATCAAATTTCCCTACTTGCGTGCGGCGGAGGTCACTCATGTAAGCGCCGGTACCGAGTTCTTTGCCTACATCTTCTACTAAACTACGGATATAGGTACCACTGCCGACTTTACTTATGAATTTCACGAATGGGTATTCGTAAGAAGTAAGCTCGTTGCTATATATGGTCACTGGGCGCGGTTGCATAGTCACCGACTTGCCTTTGCGTGCTAAATCATAGGCTCTCTGGCCGTTTACTTTAATAGCACTAAATATGGGTGGTGTCTGCATAATATCGCCCACAAAGGCCTGTAGAGCAGTCTCAAGCTCATTTTTTGTCGGCACAGTGTCAGATACTACAGTTATTTCACCTTCTTTGTCAGCAGTAGTACTTGTTTGCCCTAGGTGCATGGTCACTTCGTAGGTTTTATCTTTTTTTATAAGTTCAGGTATGCGCTTGGTATAACTACCGATGGCAATAACTAGTAGGCCGGTTGCGGCTGGGTCGAGCGTGCCGCTATGGCCGACCTTAATCTTCTTAATGCCCGTTAGCACTTTTGCGCAACCACGCACTTTTGCAACGACACCAAAACTACTGATGCCTTCGGGTTTATCAATTAAAAGTATGCCTTCTATCACTCGTGCATTGTACAATATGCGAATGAGTAAAAAAGTTATTATTGGCATATTTGCCCACCCAGACGACGAATCTTTTGGCCCAAGCGGTACCCTGCTTCTCGAAATCGCAAACGGAGCAGACGTACATTTAATCTGTGCAACAGCTGGCCAAAGTGGCAGCAACCCCGATGATCATGAAGAACTCGGCGAAGTTCGTAACGAAGAATGGCTCGAAGCCGGAAAATTACTCGGCGCAAAAACACAGCATCAGTTGTGGTACTTAGACGGTGAACTGAACAATTATTATTTTCGCCAGATTGCTGATGATTGCAAAGCAATTGTCGAATCAATTACTCAGGAATATGGCGAAAAAACTGAATTCACTTTCGTAACTATGGATCAGAATGGTATTTCTGGCCACATAGATCACATAGTTATGAGTTATGTCGCAACATTTGTATTTGTTGCACTACGAGCACAAGACAAGCGCTTTAAAGAATTGCGCTATACCTGTGTAAGCGAAAAAATGCTCCCCCATGCAGATACCAGTTTTGTATTTCGATCTAAGGGCCGAAGCGCTAAAGAAATCGATATTATCAGTGACATTACCTCTGTTTTTGAACAAAAAAAAGAAATTATGCGGGCGCATAAAAGCCAACGAGCTGACGCAGAAATGCTCATAGAGCGGGCTGAATCTATGCCTTCCCGTGAAGAATACTTCTACACGTACAAAGATTAACTACTACTGATTTTTTGGATCTTGATCTGGTTCGTAAACTTCAGCACCCGGAATTGGGAACTGCGGCAACATTGGTGGCGGCACGCTTGGTGGCGCATCTGGAGATATCTCTGGTACAGATGGCGGCACGGTAGGTTCGATAATCGGTTCTGCAGTTGGCTCTGCTACAGGAGCAGGACTTTCAAACTGTGGAGCTGGAGTTTCGATAAATTCTTGGGCGTTTAAAGCCTGTATTGGATCAGGACGATTTGCATCAAACCCACCTGCCTGCACCGCGTCCATGACGGCTTGTCGAGCGGCATCAGCATTCAGATCTGGTTCCGAAGCTGGATGCGGTGCAGTACCGCTAAAATCTTGTACGGCATTTTCAATATCAGCTAATGTATCTTGTGCATGTACTTCAGGCCCGAGTTTATCGATAACTGGGATATCTGACTCTACATCGTCACTCGCTGCGGGTATATCTGCATTTGGATCAGGCTCCGATACAGGGTTCTGGTCGGTCTCACCATCAGACGATAACAGTGGAGTTTCGGTAGAAGGCATGCTTGGTGCTTGTACTGATTCGGCATCATCCGTAACTCCTAACAGCGGTGAAACAACTGACTTTTCGTGTTCTTGAGTATTGAGATTATATTGAGGAGTCGCGCTCATCGGGTCGGTACTCGGATCAAAGTTTTCTGGTTGCCCGCTTGCGGTTAATGTACCGCCATTTGATGGTGGTTCATAAATATAGCGGCTCGTTTCTTGCACCGGCTCAGCAGGTTGCGTTGGCTCCGCTTGTTGCTCGTGTCCGTCATGTAGTGGTTCAATAATTCTGTGCGAGTTCGAAGCAGTTTGCTGTACATCATTCACGGCCTGAGCTAGTTCTTCGTGCGTCTCCATTTGTCCGTGTTCATCGATATGGATATCATCATCTTCATGGTGTAAATCGAGCACCGCTTCGTTCGGGTCAGATGGTTCTCCGTATTCTACTGGTGCTGGCAAATCTGCTGAGAACTCAGGTTCTGCCTGTGTAAGTTGCGTTGCAATAAGCTGCTGGTTGGCGCCGGCTGCCATAAGTTGGGCGCTCATGGTCATAACCTTCGGGCTTGTTTTGTCGTTACTAAAGCGTTCTGTTTCGGCAACGATACCAGTAAGATATGCAGTTGCCATTTGGCCATCAAGTAGACCGCTCTGAAATGATTCACTAATGCTCACAAGCATTTCGCATAAACTACTCGCTGCAGGATCCTGCCAATTAATGCTACCAACGTCAACTTGGTTTGGCCCAGCCATTACCCCAATAACAGTAGCGTCGTGCAAAATTCGGCCGTGTTCTAAAATCGCTTGATCAACGTGGTCGCGTTGATCCACGCCAAGCGCCATCACAACATCAACGTTAAAATCGCCCTGGCTAAAATTAAGGTCATCACTCGTTAAACTCGTTCGATATGGAGTAATGAATATTTTTACAAAATCATCTTCAACTTTATAACGCAGCTTGTCGGCTTTAGCTTTATCGAGTGAAATAATAAAATCTCGTAGACTGTCAGTGTTTTGTTCAAGTGTTGCCTCTGGCTTCAAAAACTCAAGCGTACTTGGCACGTTACCACTAAATACAGCCGTTGCATGCTTGCCCAGTTTGTTCATCATCAGCGTAAAACCAATGGCGGCGGCTAGCTGATCAACGCTTGGATTCGCGCTAACCGTTACCAGCACATTTTGTGCTTCTTTTAAGCGTTCAACTACCTGGGTTTTAGGGTTTGATTCCATTTTGTTTTTTCTTTTTAAGGCTTTATAGAGGTCAGATTACCATAATAACTTTGATTTCGCAAGCATCACTCTGGTAAAAAAAGGATTTTTAGGCTATAATTGCAAATTGACATTTCAATAACCCTAAAAAGGACGATTAAGACACTATGCCGATTATCAAATCCGCAAAAAAACGCGTAAAAGTTAGCAGCAAAGCTACTGTGCGTAATGCAAAAACTAAGCGCACTCTGCGCGAAGCTGTAAAAGCATTTACAACTGCTATTGCTGGTGGCAAAGCAAGCGAAGTAGAAGCAGCTCACAAAAAAGCCAACAGTGCTATTGATACTGCTGCAAAAAAGAATGTTCTACACAAGAACAAAGCTGCTCGCAAAAAAGCTCAGCTCAGCGCTGCTGCTAAAAAAGCTGGTGTTAAAAGCACTGCCAAAGCTGCACCTAAAAAGCCTGCTGCAAAGCCAGCAGCCAAGAAAGCCCCTGTTAAAAAGGCGGCTCCAGCTAAAAAGCCTGCTGCAAAGAAACCAGCTACTAAGAAATAACTAGCAATACGTATTTTCGTATTACGTAACTGCCCTTTGCTGGGCAGTTTTTCTTTTATTGTTTAATGTTCAAGATTCTAGTTACTTGGCGCATGCCAAAAGTAGTGCACTCACTGCCGCATCGGCATTCATTTTGCTGGTTTTAAGTTTGTAGTCAGTATTTGTTGCAAGTTCTAAAAGGTCAGAAAGGTCAGAAAAACTCAGACTACGCGTAATGGCCATACTTTTTCGTACCACAAACGGATTTAGTTTAGCTGCGCTGGCAAGTGCAGCTGGGCCTTTATCCTGCCCAGTCTTTACGAGCGCCAAAATATGAAGCTGCCAGGCAATCATGCCAAGTATCGCTTGCGGTTCCATGCCTTGTGCTCGCTGTTCTTCGTATAAACCAAGCGCATTTTTAATATCGCCCCCAAAAGCTGCTTCGAGCATGGCAAAAATACTACTTTGGGGGGTATATTCGGTTAGTTTATCGATAGTTTCTCTGCTAACTGTTTCGCTATAGAGGAGGAGTTTATCGATCTCTTGGCTCACGAGTTGTTGATTATTGCCTACACGCTCTACCAAATATTGAGCATCACCATGTTGTATGGCACCACCCAGTTCTTTTACGTGCGACACAATCCAACCGGCAAGCTCGCCACCGTCAAGTTGTGCAAACTCACGACAATCGGTCATTTTACGCAAAATTTGTAGGTATTTACTGCGCCCATCAATGTGCGATTCAATAACAACCAAATCGCTCGTATCGGCTGTTTGCTGCAAGATATCTTCAAACCGCTCGGCAATCATTTTGTTGGCGCTAATATCGCGCACAATTATTAAGCGACGCTGTGACAAGAATGGCATTGTAGTTACTGCCCCGCTCAGCGTATCGAGCTCGATATCTGTTGCAATAAACCGGTCGACCGCATGGGTACCGTGGGCACCAATAAAGCCATCGGTAAACTCACGAGCTGCTTTTTCGCGCGCAAAAGAATTATCGCCAATAAAAGAAATTATCACTTTGCTACTCCATATTTCTTTTGGCAATGTTCACACGTGTGCGTACCACGGCCGGCAACTTTTGTTTTGCTTATTTCGCGGCCGCATACCGGGCATGCTAGTTTTTCGCGCCGGAACACTTTTGCGAAATCAATATAACTACCCCGTTTACCTTCAGCATTAACGTAGTTTCTATCTGTTGAGCCACCTTTTTCGATACTCAACTTCAACACGGCGACAAGCTCACGGTGCAAGTCTATAAGTTTACTTTTAGGGATAGCATTCACGATGCTAGTTGGGTGAATTTTGGCAGCGAATAATGATTCATCGGCATAAATATTACCGACTCCCGCCAGCACTGTTTGATCTAGAATCACTGCCTTAATATTACTATTTTTACGGCGCATAAGCCTATCAATAAATACCAGATAAGTGAAAGCTTTCTCAAGCGGCTCAGGGCCTACTTTTTTCATGAAATCAATATTTGGAATCTCGATAGTAGGCATTAAACGTACCCACCCAAATTTACGCTGATCATTGAAGAACAGCTTCGAACCATCCTTGAACGAAATTGTTACTCGCGTTGATTTATCGGGTAATTCACCAATTAAGCTCTCATTAGGATGCCCCGCACCAAAGTTCTCTGCCCCTCGAAACACTAACTGCCCTGTCATTTTTAAATGAATCACGAGGCTATACTGAGTGCTCAAATCAATCATCAAAACTTTTGCACGACGACGCACGGCTATGATTTCGGCATCTACGAAAAAAGCTTTTACATCGCTTGGGGCGTTTGGAAATCCTTTGGGCCAATCAAAGTCGACGCCCGCAACAAAGCGGCCCGGCAACAATCGCTGCAGGCCCACCCGCACCGTTTCAACTTCTGGCAACTCTGGCATATACCTACCAGTATAGAGTAAAGAGTTAAGAGTAGTCTCAGCAAACTCTTTACTCTTTACTCTTTACTCTTTACTCTTAATACAATGGATAGCTTAAAAGACCTTTTAGTGAAAAAGAATTTAGATGAACCGACGGAGGTGACTGCTCTACGTGAATATTGTCAGGCCCAGTTCAATTTCACACCAAAATTACAGGTGCGTAAAGATGCCGTTTGGCTCTATGCGCCTAACGGAATTTTAGCAACCGAACTTCGTATGCGATTCCCTGAGATTAATCGACGCTGTCAGCTGACCGGCAAACTCGTTATTCGTATTGGTTAAACCTATAGTCGCTTAGTTTTTGTATAGCCATGTGTTAGTGAAAGCGGTCGGTATGTTTTCGTTAAACTTTGCAACCAACTCAGTACTTGCCCAGATAATAACCGCGGGTCCGCCTGGCTACGGACGCCCTGCTGTTCACGCTCACCAAGCATGTGATTTGTGTTCAGCGTTGTAATAGATATGTTCCCTTCTGGGGCAAAAAGCGCGAGCTGTGCGAGCGCTTTGTGATCAACAAACTCATCATTTTCACCGGCAGGAATAAAGAAAGATACATCTTTCAATGAGTGGTACATTTCTTCTTTCACATTTATCGTCAATGCCTGTTTTGTTTCAATAATACTTTGTTGAACATTTTCAGCCACGACCTCAGCAATCATAAGAACGTATCGTGAAACTAAGCGGATATCGCGCGAGTGCTTAAATGAGTTATATGCCAAGGTAAATAGGTTAAGACCAACACGCCCAAGGCTTTTCGGCTCTACCGATGGTGCAAGTAATAAAATACCATCAATGGCGCCAGAGCCATTTTCTGCAACGATTCGTTCTGCTGCTTTTACGGTCACTATCGAGCCCCTGCTATGCCCGCCAAGTACAACGTGCTGGTTGCTATGCTGTTCTTGTAAAAACTTCTGCGTAGCAACAGTTGCGCCTACCTGCCAATCCAGCAGCCCTTGGGCATCATGAATAACACCATGCTCCCGCGGCAGTTCAATCGCAGAGCATGCAATACCGAGCTTATTCATTTTTTGGAATAATGACCAAAAGTATCGTTCGTCACTCGCAACACCGTGCACCATAAGTAATTCGGGATACTGAACCTCGTCACCAAATTCATTCGTCCACGTGCGCAGCCCATCAGTTGGACGGAACGAAGTCAGATGAAACGGCTTACCTTCGTGTTCTAGAATGATATTTTCGATTGCGCTCATCTGCCGAGCTTCGCGTTCGGCATTTGGAAAATCTATAAGTATTTCTTGCAATTCAGCAACGGTCGGCTGGTAGGGCTGACTATCTGGAGCTTTATAGAACTCACTGGTTAGCGCACTCATATTTTTGGATTTTGCTCTTTAGGAACTACCTTATACAAAGCATAGTACGCCTTTTTTTATTTTTTGGGTAGTATTGTTTCGAGACTACGCTGTAAGTGCGCCAGGCCATCATAGTCAATGGCGTGCATACCAGCAAGCACCGCCCCACGGCAGTTATCGGCATTGTCGTCAATCATGATTGCTTCGCTTGTATCAACACCTAATTGCTCACAAATGTGTTCAAAGGCAACCATATTTGGTTTAATCATCCCTGTTTCGCTCGATAACGCAGCTGCATCAAATAATTGCGCTCGTTCTTTTTCACTAAAGTACTGCTCTATCGTGCCACGACTAATATTACTGAGTAGTCCAATTTTATAATGAGGGCGAAGTGTGTTTTCGATGTAATCCATAAGTTCATCGTTGCGACCAAAACCACGCGCTGAATGCGCATCAACCTCTTCAACGCTTAATCCTGTTAATTCGGTAACTGCTTGTACGTAATCCTGTTGCGATATAAGCCCATAATCGGTTTGGTTACTGAGGTCTTTAAGCTGCGGTTTTACTTCTTGATAATTTACGGCATGGGCTCGTAAAAACTCTGGGCCACGATGCACATAGAGCACTCCAAAACAGTCAAAAATAATTGCTTTTATCACGCAGCTATTTTCGCACGTGTGCGGCTGAGCTCATAAAGTTTTTTAATAACCATTTGGTAATACCAGTTTGGATGTGGCACTAAACGCTTACTCATAGGGTTTGCGGCTCTTAGTGCAAATGTATCAAGGTTCCACCATTCAAACGAGCCCACCTCACCGTCACCTGCCCTGAGCGCTACTTCTGCTGGGTCAAGCACTACAAAATAAATGTACACGAGCTGATTGTGTAGCCATGGGGGGCCCTTTGCATAACGACCAGCTTCGGCGACATCTACGGGGATGTCAGGCACAATAAGTCTACCAGTTAAGTCTAGCGCGCCCTCTTCGAGCGATTCGCGCAGCATTGCTTGCAGTGGTAGCTCATCACCATCAACGTGCCCCGCCATCGAAATATCGTACATGTTTGCGTAGGTCAAAACGGTTGATGAGCGACGCTGCATAAGTACAGATTTGCCGTCACTGCTCAGTACCCAACAGTGCACATTTATGCATTCTATTTCAGGGTTTGCATGCACCGTATCAATATCAAGCCCTCCGGGAATTCGATGATGCATCATATCGATAGCTGCTATGTTTTTCATATATGCATTTATAAAAATAATCTTTTAAGCCGCGCGTATAATATAGTCTCGAATAGCCTGATGGCTTCGCACTTCTTTGTCGAGAATCCCCTGTTGCTCTGCATAATGGAGCGCCCTCAAATCGTGTTGAATTACTTCATTACTATGCAATGTTTGAATCGGGCTACCGTTACCCCAAGTAAAGTACGAGCGTTGGTTTTCGTGTACATAGCGTATAGCATTTGAAGTTTTTCGTGATTGAGCAATTTTTTGCATACCACGTATAGTTGCCCGTTCGAGCAGCGATACTTCATCACTAATTTCAAAAAGAGCTTCTACTTCGTGCACTGGCTGATGGCTTAGCGTGAGCTCTAGCCGAGTTGGTCCACCAATAGCGTTCGTATTAACACCGTTTACCCATAGTTCACTCACGTCGAATGTTTCAAAATCGGCCGTAACCGGGAAGAACTGCAAAACAGGTTCAAGGCCGCGCATATCGTGGCTATGTCCGCGACGTATATGTAAAAAATGCGAGCCGTCATCGGTCATTGCCGATACGACAGTTCCATCATACTCAACCATACCACCGCCCCTGTCACGTTCTATTTTCGGTAAAGTGCCATGCGATTCGCCTGCATAGCGCTGCATAAATTCTAAGTAAAAATCAAACTTTCGTTGGTCTGTAAAAAGCTCGATAGCTGGCAACGAAACTCGTTCAATACGATTAATTAAATATTCTCGCTTATTGTTTGTTTCGTGGCTCATTTTTATTTTCCTGTTATATACCTGTAATACGCCTACCTAAGCAAAAGCGCAAGCGTTTATGAACAGTTTTAGTTTTTGCCAGTGCTGCCAAAGCCGCCAGTAGCGCGGTTGGTTTCGTCGAGTTCAGCAACTTCTTGCCACTCTGCACGTTCGTGGGCAGCAATAATCATTTGAGCGATTCGGTCGCCGTGATTAATTACAAAATCATCTTGTCCGTGATTAATTAAGATAACTCCGAGTTCACCACGATAATCTGCATCAATCGTACCAACACCGTGCACGACACTTATGCCGAACTTGGCTGCATTACCGCTACGACCACGTATCTGGGCCTCAAAGCCTGGGGGCAGCGCAATAGCGATACCGGTTGGTATAACCTTAAATTCACCGTGCTTAAGCGTTATCGGTGCATCAATACACGCGCACAAATCTGACGCAGCGGCATGCTCTGTTTGATATTCGGGTAATATTGCATTTTCGCGAAGTTTTTTTATTTCAATATTCATCGTGCCTATTATGGCACAAGCTTACTGAACAGAGCCAACGATTGAGCTGTAGTTGGGTATTTGAGCCTGAAAGAGTGATTGTACACGAGACGTACTGCCGTTAAAGCTACCTGTTCGTGAATCACAGCTTGTGTTCCAGGTATCCTGCGTAAACGCACCATTTGCATAAATCTGGTAGCTATATTTATTGCCTGTTGCGCAAGAGCCTTCACGGCTCGCGCCAGCTGGCACGGCTTTTGTACTGGTAAACCCAACAACGCCGAGTGCAGATAAGAACGTGTTGTAGGCGGTTTGGTTATTCGTAAATGCTTGGCTCAACGAAGGTGCGCTTTCGTAGCCTTTAGTCACTTCTACCACTGACTGCTTCGCAGAAACAATAATGGTTGTTTTTCTAAAATTCGGATTCGCAACAACGGGGCCTGTTATAACGTAGCGCATCTGAGAACCATTGTTTTGATTATCACTGAGCTTAACCGACTTAGGTACTTCTTGCTTAACATTGCTGCTTTTTAAGGTGTTTTGTATACCCTTAAAGCCAACATACAAAATAAACAGACATAACAGCCCAAGTAAGATGTAAATTAAGATTCGTAAGAACCTGGCAACTCTGTAATCCATATAACTTACATTATATAATATAAATTATATTTTGCAAACCATTTGCACTTTAGTTCTAGAAGCGTTGTTCAATTTTTATGATTGGGTCATACCACCCTTGTTCTAAAACATAGCTCTGTATTGATTTATCAAACCCAAACATTACGCTTATACCCACAACTATAAATAGCACACCCATTACTTTTTTAAACAAGCCATGTGGGTTACTTAGCCAGCCCAAACCCTTAACTAGCTTACTGCCCAATAGGGCCAACAACAGTAATATGGTGGCCAAACCAAGTGCATAAGCAAGTAAATACGCAAAACCTTTGGCAAACGATTGCGGTAATACAAGCGCAACTATAAGTGCATATGTCGGGCTACAACTGCTAAATACTGGGCCAAGGCTCGCGCCAATTAAAATATCCCGGGTTATACCCTTTTTGCCAAATGATTTACCCATTAATGCATTAGTTTTGGTACCGAGACCTACTTTTGCAGAAAAACTATCCCATAAAGCCGGGAACAAAAAATAAACCCCTAAAAGTAGCACGATGCCGCCCGAAATTATGCTCCAAACTTCTTGCGGGATGCCCAAAAGTGCAGTAGTGGCTTTAAGTAACAATGTAAAAACAACGACCGAAACTGCCAAACTTAGCGAAATAATAACCGCATGTGACCATTTAGATTTTGGTCTATCGCCCTGAAGTGCAACACCGCCAATTACCACCGGTAAAAGTGGCAAGATACAAGGTGCTGCAACTGTTAAAACGCCTGCCAAAAATGATGCGAACAGTAAACCCATTTACGGTAGGTTTTTAATTACAGCAGCAAGTGTTGGTTCGTCGTAAGCAACATATTTTTTAACGAGGTTACCATTATCGTCTATTTTTACTACTGTCGTTTGAATCGTCACGCCGTACTTTTGGCGCAATGCTTGGTTGCTATCGTAATCTACTTTGTATATGGTCGTACCCCTTGGAACTGTGCCAGATTTAATACTAGAGTCAAGTGAGCGACATTGCGGGCACCACGGTGCATGAAAAAACAAAAGCTTAGTACCCTGAGTCGCGTTAGCATCACGTTCGCTATAATCTTTGTATTCCCCGGGCTGATCTACGGTCGATTGTGCTTCGGTTGCCACCTGCTGGGTGGGTGTGGGTTGTACTTGGACAGTTTCTGCGGGGGCTGCTGCTTCATTGGCGGTAAAAAATACAAAGTATACCGCTATTGCAAGAGCAATTAAGACTACAATACCTAAAATTAGTTTTTTACTCATTCGTACTATTTTAGCATTTATTACTCTAAATGCGTTCGCCGGTGCGAGCTTTATTGGCCCATTCGTCAGCTAGTTCGTTACCGGGGTCGTCGTTGTGGCCGCGCACCCAAACCAGTGTAGCGTTACTTTCACGGTATAGCGGTACAACTTCTTGTACAATGTCGATGTTTTTAATCTCTCCACCTTTTTTCTTCCAGCCGTTTGCCTCCCATGGGATAGACCATTTGGTAATAACGTTTATCCAAAATTCGCTATCGCTATAGATTTCGGCATGCTCGCCTGCTGCGTCTTTAAGTGCTGCAATAATCGCCAAACCTTCCATGCGAATATTAGTCGTTTCAGGTTCACCGCCTAAAACGTGAGGTTTCATATTTTTTATAACCGCAAAACCACCCTTGCCCGGGTTTGGTTCACAACTGCCGTCGGTGTAATAAATTATCATGGTGTTTCTTTCGTGTTAGCTACAAAAGTATAGCACTAGTTTTTAATAGTAATGCTGAGCTGTAGTGCGGTAGCGATACTCACCCAAATTAAATATGGCACAAAAGCGATGGATGCAATTTTGGCATGTGGCCAAATGGCAATAATTGCCCACACTATAGTCACCAAAATAAGCAAAATATCTACAAACGCCCATGCGTTATTGCGAAGCCCAAACTGAATGGGTGTAAAAATAGCGTTAAAAAATAGGTTCAACCAAAATGGTAGCGCAATTAACCAGGTAATTTTGTGCTGAGTTAACAGATATAAAACGTAAATATTTACCGCAAATATAATCGGGTACACAATGCTCCAAACAGTACCAAAAACCCAATCTGCAGGTGCCCAAAATGGCTTTTTAAGTTGGTGATACCAGTCGGTGCTATTCATAGTTTAAGTATGGCACGCACTTAGCCTTTTACGCGGATGCTTTTAATGATAAGGCCATCTAGCAATAAATGGCTAAAGTAGCCGACTACCGCGGCACCGTAATACATGGCCGCAATTGGCAACACGTTTTGGTTGTATAAATATGGCACAATCAAAATTGGTAGCGGTACTACAAACATCGCCCACACTTTGTGCGTCCAGCCACGGTGGTGCCCCACAATGGGCAACATAGCGATTATCCCCAAATATGCCGCGGCCTGAATGCTACCCGTAGCCAGCAGCAGTATATCGAGCGGAAACACAGTCCAAAAAAATATATCTTGGGCTTTACTATTGGTGTCTACATCTGGGAACAAGCCAAACAGCATGCCAATAACAAATACTGCGGCCAGTGCTTGCCAGCTATGCAGTAAATCTACGCGTTCGGCATAGTGCTGAATAGGCGTTAAAGATATAACCGCCGCATATGCAGCAGATGCCCCAAAACCCCCAACTATATGCCCTTTATAATTTGCCATCAGTATTCCTAACTATAATTCGCCCCAGTTTTTGCCAGTGTGTACATCAACGCTCAGCGTAATACCAAGGCTCGGGTGAATGTTTTCCATGGTGTCCTTAAGTAGTGTTTCTACTTCTTCGGCACGGGTTTCGGGGCACTCAACTAAAATGCTGTCATGTATTTGCAACAGCTGCACACAATCGTTTGGCAAGCGTTTATCTACGGTTATCATAGCCATTTTCATAAGGTCGGCTTCAGTACCTTGAATGGGCATATTAACAGCTTGGCGTTCAGCTGCTTGGCGCACAATAAAGTTAGAGCTGTGTACGTCTGGTGTTGGGCGACGGCGACCAAATAGCGTTTCAACATATCCCCGCTCTTTTGCCTGGTGTTTTAGCTTTGCAATATAATCAACCAGTGGCTGGCGGCTGGCAAAGTAACGGTCAATAAATTCTTTAGCATCACCAAAAGTCATACCCGTGGCAATTGCTAAACCGTGTGGGCTCATGCCATACAGCACGCCAAAGTTAATAGTTTTAGCATTACTACGCATGTCTTTGGTTACATCATCGAGCGAAATACCATACACTTCTGCAGCCGTGCGGGTATGAATATCTGCGCCACTATTAAACGTTTCTATCATGTCGGTATCACCTGCCATTACGGCCGCTAAACGGAGTTCGAACTGGCTGTAATCGGCACTGACAAAAACGTGGTCTGGCCGTGCTACAAACCCTGTGCGAATAGTACGCCCGAGGTCGCTACGCACTGGTATGTTTTGCAGGTTAGGGTCGGCACTGCTTAAGCGCCCAGTTTGGGCAACGGTTAGGTTAAACGTTGTATGCAAGCGGCTATTAGCATCGACCAATTTTGGCAACGCATCTACATAGGTACTTTTAAGCTTAGAAAGTTCGCGGTACTGCGTAATAAGATCAATAATTGGGTTATAGGCGCGGAGTTTATCGAGTTCGTTAGCAGCGGTGCTGTAACCCGTTTTACCTTTTTTAATACCGTTGGTTGGCAAGCCCATATCTTCGAACAAAACCACGGCTAATTGCTGCGGGCTACTAATGTTAAATTCGCGCTCGGCATGGCCATAAATTTTCTGCTCGAGGCCAGCAATCTCGTCAGCCATTTTTTTGCTCATGGTTTCAAAATATGGCACATCAATACCTATACCGCGCTGCTCCATATGGGCAAGCACTGGGATGACCGGCCATTCGATATCACGCATGAGCTTTTCGAACGACGAATCTTCGGGTACTTCATCGCGCTGTTCGTGTGTTAGGGCCACAAGCGCCGCAATATAACCTGGGGCAAATTCGCCGATATCTTCGGTTGGTACGTCTTGCAAGTTAGTCGCTTGCATATTGAGGCGCTCTGCTAAATCATCAAGCCCCAGTGCTCTATCGAGTGAATTAAGTAAAAAGGCACATACCTGCACATCATGCCCAACTACAGGGTTTTTTACGCCGAGCGTTAGCAAGCTTTTGATACTGTGCTTAACATCATACCCAATGAGTGGTTTATTGAAATACTGGGCGTAACTTTCAAAATATTTAGGATCAATAATTGTTACCCAGGTTTTACCGCCAACTACAATAAGTTCGGGCCGGTCTCCATGAGCACCGCGGCTACGGGCGTAGACGTAGAGCTCGGGTTCATTTTCGAAATCTGCTGCCTCTGGAGCAATTAACGAAACAGTGGCCTGCGCGGCAA
Source organism: Saccharimonadales bacterium (SeqCode) (assembly GCA_038245435.1). Lineage (GTDB taxonomy): Bacteria > Patescibacteriota > Saccharimonadia > Saccharimonadales > CAIOMD01 > JBBRSL01. The sequence goes on along the minus strand of JBBRSL010000001.1, from coordinate 28,099 downwards.
GGCTAGAACGAGCCGGTACAATGTCTGATTCGGATACAATATCGGTATGTTTTGGCAAGTCTGCCATTTGGCGAATAATCGCCTTAAATTCAAGCTTTTCGAGGTTTGCCCTCAAACGGGCGGCATCAAATTTGTGGACATTCATGCCATCGAGGTCTAAATCGATTGGTGCATCGATAAATAATGTGGCAAGTTGCTTGCTTAGATATGCCGATTCTTTACCAGCGACTAACTTTTTATGTACAGCACCGCTAATAAGTTCAACGTTATCGTAGATTTCGTCGAGAGTGGCATACGTGTTAAGTAAGTTTTTTGCAGCAACTGCACCGATGCCCGGTACCCCAGGAATGTTATCGCTCGTATCGCCAACAAGTGATTTGTAATCTAAAAATTGCTCGACCTTTATACCGTATTTTTCTTCGAAAGCGTCTTCTTTAAACAAGTCTACATTAAAGCCTTTTTGCGGCAAGTACACGTGCGTAGTGGCATTAAGTAACTGCAACGAATCGTAGTCGCCTGTTACTAAAATAACCTCGATATCTTCGGCCTGAGCCTTTTTGGCAAGCCCCGCCATAATATCGTCTGCTTCGTAATCGTCGAGTTCGTACATTGGCCAGCCAAACGCATCGAGCAGTTCATGTAAGATGGGAATCTGCGCATAAAAATCTGGTGGTGCGGGCTTACGACCTGCTTTATATTCGGGGTAAATTTCGAGCCGTTTACGGATATTGGTTTTAGGCTTATCCCATGCGACAGCCACGTAATCAGGGTTGAGTTTTTTAATGACATCAAGGCTTAGCACAGCAAATCCATATACGCCACCAGTCGGCGTACCATCTTTTGTGCTCAGGTTTGGCATGGCGTAGTAACCACGATAAAAAACACTCTTACCGTCGATTAAAACTAACCTTTTTTTAGCGCTCGCAGCTTCGCTCAAAATGTACCCTTTGTTTTATTAAACTAAGTATACACCCCTGGTGCCAAAGTGATAGTAGCCTGTTAACCAAAGTACTTAGCGGTTCGCGACAAGATTTTGTTCGGGTAATGCCGATACTGGTTGCGGAGCGGCAGCTTTGCTGGCAATAAACTTAGACGCCGTTGCCTGCCCGCTATTAAGCCCTGCTACAATCGCATCGGTGACTTGCTCGATATTATCGATAGAATCACGTGGCGTAACTGGTGCTGCAACAGCAGCAGCATCTGCAGAAGCAACTGCCGTTGGCAAAACCGGTACAGGTGTTTGATACTTTTTAGCTAAATCGACTACAAACTGGCGAACCAAACTACGCGAAAAGTTAATCTGTATATCTTTACCGCCACCCGCTGTATCAAACTGCATCCAGGCCATTTTTTGCGCTGGTGTAACAACGTTCATTGAGTAGCCGTAAGCAATGGTCACATTAGTGCTCAGCAGCTTATTCGCCCTAATAACATCGTCATTTAAATCTGTTGCCGCAACCGTTGGCTTAAGCGTAACGGCGTTTACATTGATAACAGGGCTTTCTAGGTTCGCCAAACCACGCTTAATACTTTCGGCTGCGAACTTAGGGTCGGAGCGAAAGCCTAACACCTGCGGTTTTACGGCTAACTTGGTCTTATCTTTGATAATAGTTGCATCACTCGGCTTAGTTTGGCCTGGGTGTATATTGATACGCATATAACCATCAACCTGATAGTCCTTAATAGTAACAGGGATATCCATACTACGCCTATCCAAGAAGGCAAATGGGTTAAATTCGGGGATAATTTGTTTGCTAGCAGTAGCGGTGTCAAAGATAGCACCAAACATGCTGGCGGGTACCGTACGCGTTAAACCACCATCGACAAAAGTTACTTTCAACTCTTTTGTTCGATTATCGAGCGCCTCTTTGATTTGAGCTTGATTAAGCCCGCCAACAGATAAACCGCCAACGTAACTAAACGGTAGCGCACGGCCGGCATATTTGTGATTGAGCCAAAAACCAAAAACGCCCAATACGACGACCACAACCATGGTGATACTAGTCGCAACTTTAAGGCCTCTAAAAATACCGCTTTTTGCACGATATTTTTTGTAGGCCTTAGCGCCAGCAGCAAAATCAAGCGTAACTACAGGTGCTGTTTGCCCTGCGGTAAGTTCCCTAATTAATGCTTGCTCCCTTAGTACTACAGCCACTGGTTCGTGGCTACTCGCAGATGAAAGCGCATCGTTATTTTTTCGATGGCCCCCAAAGTACCGTGGTTGCACATTTGCGCTGTCCACGTGTAGTTTCCCTTTTTTATTTAGTTATTGGTTTTGGTACAAGCAAGCATTGCACTTGCTACTTATGCTTTTAATTATATACTTCGGTGCACCCTTGTCAATTATTCGCCAAGGTTTTTTTGAAAATGCTGATAATCAACACGGCCAGATTCGGGCAACCAGTCACCGCCCCATTCCCAACCGAGTGATTTAAGATGCAGAACGAGGGGGTGATTTGCGGTTAACGTACCTGGTACAGTCGTGTCGTAAATTGCGCCTTCGGGCGAAACAAGTTCTTGACCGTTTTCAAACCGATAGTACGGGTTTAATCGCGGGTTTATATCAAAGGCCATACCCTTGCCATGGAGCGAAACTTCGTTTGTGCCGGCAATGGTTCGATAATTGAAGCCTGAGCTGATATTTTGATCCATTAAAACATCGTCGCCCCAGTTAAACTGTACGGCCGGAGCAACTTTATCAATTGGAAACTCGAGCATTGTAGCGAGTTCGAAAAATGAGCGTAGATCGTGCTCGAGACGGCCATCAATAATAATTTGACCTTCGTGCAATCGATTATCAAAACCTTCATGTCTTACTGTTAGTAGCACTTGTTTTTCGAGTATTTCGGGTGGACATGGGCACTCAGGGTTCTGCCGTAACGCGTCGGGCCGCATCATCATTGAATCAACAATAACTACTGCCCCCATATCTGTTTCGCGAGTTGATTTGATTCTATCGCTCATAAATCTATTGTAGTGCCGAATGGTGAATCGTCATATACAAATCACGCGTATCAAGAATTTTTTCACGCATTGCACGTTCGTATGAAGATTGCGATGGGTCGTGCATGGTTTCAAGCATGTTAGTCATATCGAGCTGTTCGCTTGAAAGGCTTAAATGCTCGAAAGCTTCTGCGATATCACGAGTAATAATACCCTTAAAGTCAGCGTAAAAAGTGTCCGATTTAACAATTTCATCTCCTGGCTTCCAATCTGGATTTGTCGCATTCTTTAAAAATCCGTCTGCGAGCCAGCCCGGTACGTGGCCTTCCATTGCTTCGTAGCTGTCAAAATGCTTCTGAAAATCTTCGGCTTCAATTGCCGTTCTTAGCGTCATAGAAAAACTAGACCAATCAATATCGTATTGGGCCGCAGCTTCGCGTAATGCGTGCTCTACATACGAAACTTTTTGTCCTTCGAATTCAAACTTGCGCACGTCTTTACCAAAAGTTTGGCCTGGGCGTGTAAGGTGCATAAATCCAATGATCGTCTTGCCATCTTTAGTCTTAAATTCCATGTTTACGTCGCCACAATCTGCTAAGCGTCGTGCAAGTGCCGGCGCTTCAGCGACATCGCTAAAGAACGAGTTAAAGCCAGTGACCTGGCGCCAACCTTCTGGGTTAACAACGCCTGAGCCATCAGCGACATAGTCGTCAAATGAATCAGAAAAGCCAACTCTGTCACCTGTTACAGCAACAAATATTGCCTGTTCTGGTGAAACGCCTAAGCGCTCGAGCGCATCAAGACTATTCTTTTCGGCACATTCAAGATCTTCGCCACGACGGTAAGCCTCTACTGTAAGTGCGCGCATTGCACAGGCCCCTAAACAAAAATTCTGGGCTTCTTTAGTGGCAAGCCCTTCTGCTTTTTTCGTAGCATCTTTTTCATCTTCGCCGTCTGCAGTAAGTTCACTGATAATGCGGCTTTTGCGCTCCGCTTTTTCACCGCTAAAAACCGGGCATGAACGGACGACAACATTGCCAATTTTGCCTTCGCCATCAAGCTTAGTAATGGCAGAAATAGTATCTATACCGACATGATATGTGGTGATACCGATTGCTTCTGGTGTGCTGCGAACTTCTTTTGACATGTTTGTTTTTTGGTTGATTTCTAATGACATATTATACTCCATATTTACTTATTTGTCAATTCTATACATCATAATAACCGGCTAAATCATCTGGCCCAGTGTAGGATAAACCACTTAAACTACTGTACTGAATCCATTTAGATCCATCTGGCATTGTTACGTAGATATTCGCAGCTTCTATGGCCTCTGCTTCTGCAAGTTCCTGCTTACGGTGCGATTCAAGCTTTCCATGTTTGCCATAATCAAAGCCATATCTACGGTCCGTATTATCAATATAATCGTGACTCAAGCGATTAATATAACCATCATCTACCTCTTCTGCTTTAAGGATTTCCTCGGCAGAAATAAGGGCGAGACCTTGCTCTTGGTACGAGCCGGTCCTCATGTTTGGCTTAGTAACACCTAACATAAATGGCATAAAATCCTGTTCTTCTTCAGTGTCGCTAAAAACAAGCCTAATGCCACTTTCCCTAAGCGCACCGCCGCCCAATGGGCCAAATATTCTTAATTTTCTGTGTAGCTCAACCCGGCTTTCATGCACATCAGCCTTACCGACTATGCGTGCTTCACGAGCGGTACCATCTGGATATGGTTCGAACGCTTGACCACCACGCACAATTATTGATTCTCCAAGCTCAGCTATAAACTGCTTCTGTTGAAAGTAGTTAACCCTGCCGAGTTCTAGGGGTAAGATTTCACCCTGCCTTTGAGCGATACTTGTAACGAAACTGCCAAATGAATATGGATCACGCGCGTTAAAGCGCGTAAGCCCATAGCATTCCATGTCATTAATCGCCGGGTGTTTAACGGCGGCCTTTTTTCCGTACTTCATAATTATTCTCCGATTAATGCTTTAAGTAGCTGATTTTCGATTTGTAAGTTTTGGTTTTGCGCGCGAAGTTGCTCTATTTCTGTATAGAGTATGTCTGCGCTCATGATTGCTGCATCTGCGAGTGTTGCACCCTTCATAAAAGCCTTCCTTTTAGGATACGTACTATCATACTTCAAAACACACTTTTTGTCAATACTATTTTATCGTAATATGTATGTATTACTGTTATTTAATACTTTATTTTGTCACTTTTTTATTTACATTTGTGTATATTTGTGCTAGTATACAGATATGGAAGAATCATTATTCGCCGCAGGCATACAGGGCTCACTCGCAAAAGCATACGTTTCACTACTCAATGTGGACACTATTAGCCCAAGTGAATTTGCGTTGTCTATTGGCGAATCTCGCCCAAACACCTATAAGCTACTCGATGAACTTGTCGAGCGTGGGCTTGCTAAGCGATTCGACATTGGCAAAAAACTACACTACCAGGCAGAAAGCCCTGCCCACTTGCTAACACTTGCTCGTGAGCGAAAAGATGCGCTCGAAGTCGAAGAGTCGCAACTTAAGTCAGCCGTACCAAATCTACTTAAGCAGTACTACGCCACCCACGAACAGCCAAGCGTTCGCTTTTACCAGGGCAAAGAAGGTATTAAAGAAATCTATTTGGAGCAAATCGAAGAAGCTAAGCCAATCCAGTTTTTAAAGACGCGTGCTGATATTGAGTTTTTTGGGTTCCAGTTTATGCACGAAATTCGCATCTTAGCCCCCCAGGCTAACATCAGCCGGCATGCCTTTACGCCAGACGCACCAGAAGTGCCAATAGATGTCGAAGAAGCAGACAAAAAATATCTGCTTAGCCGCACCTGGTACTTGCAAGAAGATTACACAGCCCCTGTTGAGTGGAGCGTTTTTGGCAATAAGGTTTCGATTATTTCATTTGGTAAAGAGGCCATTGGCATGGTCATAGAAAGCGCACAAATAGCCGAAAGTTTACGCCAAATGTTTAGTTTGCTCGACGAAGGTTTACAACGAAGACCCGGGTATAAAAAACTACCAAAGCGCGGTGAACTTACCAGTGTTGAAAACTTTATTGCTGAGCACAACAATACCCTGCCAAAGTAATTACATTTGCGTTTTTCGGCACACGTAATCGTAGGCAATTACAAAGAGATTTATGAGTGCGAAGTTAAACAAAAAATCTTCGATTGGAATAGTCCCAATACGGTACCCAATCGCCGAGTTTACTCCATATGAAATAACCGGTAAGGCGGTCAAAAAAGTATTCGCGATAAAAAATATCGTGAAGAGTAACAGCTGAAACCACCAAAACCGATTCCGACGCCACCAGCCGCTTGCTACTACTGCCACAATAGATAGCGCCATGGCTATGGCAGCCGAACGGGTATAGCCCCTATCCCACTGCGCAAAAAGTAACACAAATGATGTAAGCGATAATAGCGATATTGCTGTTGCTGCCAAAATATCCGAAACAGGCTTATTGGGTATATATTTCGCCAAAACATCCCATACAAAACACATCGCAAACGGTACTGTTATAAAAAATAAAATCTCTTCGAGCGGCAAACCGAAGTACCTGGGTGCCGTTATGTAGCTGCTACTAAAAAACCAATGGCCATTTGCGGCAGCCCATATATCCCACAGCACAAACGGCACACTAACAGCCAGTACAGCCAAGCCCAATGCGCGCCAATTTTTATACGTTTTTACATCACAAAAAATACTTATTAACAGTGGCGGCAGTAACACGGCAAGGTTAAAAATAAGATATATGTAATTACGCATATATACAGCGTATCAGAGCCCGGCTTATGACTCGTAGTTTTGAAGGCTTTACCTTTTTTTGGTACACGATAAACGGGTCTGCAGCAATCTTTTGGGCAGTCCAGTTATACATGTCTACTGCTGTGCGCAACGCAATACGTTCACGCCAAGGGATAAAGGCGAAACCCTTGTTTGCCTCGGCCTGCCACTGCTCGTATAGCTTAATTTGCGCCTGCATAAATTCACGAAAATCAGCAGGGTGGCGTCGCACACTGTTTTGACTTAGATTATCGAGTCCGTAAAACTCTAATTCTTTTTTCGCAAAGTAACATCGTCCGAGTTCGATATCTTCTGAGATGTCTCGAATAAAATTAATATATTGCATAGCGCGACCTTGTAGTACAGCGTAGTGCTGCACTTTTTTCGCCTCTTCACCATCTCGTAAATCGGGCCGCAAAATTGCCAGCATCATAAGCCCGATAACTTCGGCAGAACCGTAAATATACTTAAGAGTATCTTTTTGCTTTTTGTACGGTGTATCTTTTGTATCCATACGCATTGAGTCTAAAAATGCTGCCGTCCATTTTGCATCAAAATTATAGCGCTCATCAACGTCAATCATGTTACGAACTGCTAAGTTCAGTTCATTATCTGTATTGGATACTTTTTTTGTTTGCCATAGTTTTTCGAGCTTTTTAAAACTTTTTATATCTTGCGGGACTGCGTCGACATAGTTATCAGCGATACGAACAAAACTGTACAGCTTTAGTACATCGGCTTTTATGTGCGGCGAGAAAAATCGACTACTCCAGTAGTAGGTTGTGCTTCCGTCTTTAAATATTTGGTCTTCAGTTCTCACGTAAAGTCTTCGCAGTTATCTGTGCCGCTAGTTTACCAGATAAGACGACCATTGGCACCCCTGTTCCTGGATTTGTGTATTGGCCAGCATATGCGAGATTGCTTAGCTTCTTACTTTTTAGGCTCGGCCTTAGCATGGCACTCTGCTTGAGTGTATGCGCGAGACCAAAGGCGTTACCCTTGTATGCATTAAGCGCATCTTCGAAATATTGCTCGCTGCGAATCTCTTTTACAACAATGTTATCGCGGAGTTTTTCGCCAAGTTCAGATTCGAGCCTATCAATGAGGCTATCAACAAGAGCATCAATTTGTTTTTTAGTTGGCGCTACCCCACCGCTCATTGGTGCAAGTATAAAAATATTTTCACAGCCCTTAGGGGCAACTCTCGGGTCAGATTTGCTCGGCGTACCAACATAAAAAAGAGGCTTTTCTGACCATTCGTGCGTATCAAATACTTGCCTAAAATGGGCATCCCAGTCTGCATCAAAAAACATCGTATGGTGTAGTAGTTTTTTTACACGTTTGTTGATGCCGAGGTGGAGCAAGACACCGCTTGGTGACATAACCCGCGAATCCCAATACTTATCTGAATGACTCCGGTATTGTGTGGGTAATAATTTTGTATCGATATGATGATAATCGGCGTTAGCGATAACCGCATCACAAACGATACGCTCTTTACCGACATGCACGGCCTGCACTTTACCGCTTGTGGCTTCTATAGACGTGACTTCTGCGTTGTAGCGGTACGTAACGCCTAACTCACGGCCGAGCGTCTCAAAACCATCCACAACGGCCCCAAAACCTCCAAGCGGGTACCAAATACCCAGGCCAAAGTCCGTATGTGTGAGTAGTGTGTACATTGCGGGAATATTTTTTGGACTACCGCCCATGAATACCACCATAAATTCAAGAATCTTTTGTAAATCGGGGTGAGAAACGGTTCGCTTAATACGACGATGATAGCTGGCAAGCAGCAGCGGATTACTCGCCATTTGGAGCGAAGCCGAGTTAACTACTTTAAGCGGATTTTCGTAGGTATTATCCAGCAGACTTCCCCTCACAAGTTCGTATTCTTTTTTAGTTTTTTTAAGTAGCTTTGCAACCTTTTTGGCACTACCAGGCTCTATTTTTTCGAATACATCGAGCCCGCCATTCGCCAAGCTATGTACATCAAACACATTACCCGACGAAAATACTCGATACGAAGGGTCGAGTTGTACGAGCTTATAATAATCGCCGGTTTTTTTGCCAAATGCAGCAAAGAAATCGTCAAAAACATCGGGCATCATGTACCAACTGGGGCCAAGGTCAAATGTAAAACCTTTGGTCTTATGCACGAGTGCCCTACCGCCCGGTTGAGCATTCTTTTCGAGTACGGTTACGTCATAACCATCGCGGGCCAAATACGCAGCGGCCGCTAGACCACCAAAACCTGCACCAATAACCACTACTTTCTTAGACACTCGCAGCTCCCATCGAACCTTTTATGATTTACGTATAACCAAATACTGCACGAGCTGCCGCAAAAACTCAACTGATTGCGGGTCCCAGCCATCTGTCTGAGTAGCTAATACTTTACACGCCGCATCGGCAGATTTTTGGGCTTCGACATGTGCATGCTCAAGCGCGCCACTATCTTCAATAATTGCTTTAGCGCGCTCAAACTCAGCATTTGTTAAATCTTGTTTGCCTAAACAATTTCGCAAATAATGTGCGTCAGCTTTACTTGATTTCTTGAGTGCATAGGCAATAAGTAGCGTACGTTTACCTTCACGGATATCATCGTGCGGACTTTTACCGCTTTCCTGTTCTTTACTAAAAGTGCCTACAATATCATCACCAATCTGGAATGCACGGCCGGCATGCAAGCCGTATTGTGCAAGTGTTTCGAGCTTGCCATTACCAACGCCGGCGAGCTCAGCACCAAACTGCAGCGGGCTCACAAAAGTGTAGTAAGCAGTCTTCCAAACTAAAACATTTTCGATAGATAATTCATCATCAGTTTCGAGCACTTCGTTAAATATGTCATTAAATTGCCCATGTGCTGTAACCATTAAGTTTTGGTTGAGTGTTCTGAGCGCGTTAACCTTATACTCTGCCTGCACGTCAATGTCACTAACGAGCGACGTAGCCGCATGGCTACCAAGCATAGCGGCAAGCGTTGCAATTGATTCACCAAAGTGCTGCGAATCGTCTTTAAGCCGATTCTTTTTGTGCCAATCACGTAAAAGCATGTGTGCTGATGGCCCACCTCGACGTGAGGGGCTACGATCGGCAATATCATCAATAATAAGCACATATGCTTGGAGCATTTCAATAACGCGAGCTGCTGTTATGGCTACATCTTTATCGGTACCGCCGAACATCTCATAGGCGAGCATAGTTAGCCCACCACGGATACGTTTGCCGCCACGATTTAATAGCTCTGTGAAAGCTACCGTAGAACGACGAGAGTTTTCGCCAAATTGCTCAGCGCTCTGTGCTTCGAATCCATTTGAATAGTTCGCAATATCTGTATCAATGAGTACTTTATAGTCTTGAAGCTTTGTCTTAAACAGATCCAAAGATTCAACACTACTTAGTTCTGTTGTACTTTTTGTCATTAAATTAGCATACATCCCTGACGAAGGCCCCACAATAGATAACCGTTTGTATTATTTACAAACGACTATGACCTAATAAGTAGTTTCTGGTATTGTCAGAGTAATGAATAGCCCACTTGTGATAGCTTTTGTTGGAATGCCCGGAAGTGGTAAAGGTACTTGCAGCGACTATTTATCTCAAAAATACGGTTGGCCAGTTTTACATTTTGGAAACATGGTATACGAAGAAGTTGCACGTCGTGGACTTCATAACGTTAATGATGAAATATTTGTACGGGAGGATATGCGCAGGCAAGAGGGCCCGGCCGTACTGGCAAAGCGCGTCACTACTACCATCAAAGATCTTGATGCAAAAGCAAACCCTGTTATTTTACTCGACGGATTATACAGCTGGAGCGAATATACCTATCTAGCCGACGAGTTCGGTGATAGATTGCTAACGATAGCGACTACGGCTCCAAAAAAACTACGCCGCGAACGAGTACTTAACCGTAAAGATTCGCACCGTACCTATACGCTACAAGAGCTCATTACTCGAGAAATAAGCGAAATTGAGAACCTCGAAAAAGGCGGTCCAATTGCCTACGCAGATTACACACTCAACAATAGTTCAAATGCAGTTGCAGACTTATACTCACAGCTCGAAGCAGTGCTTGCAGAGAACAAAATAATTACTACTCTAGCGTAGGTAGTCGAGCAAGCGCTTGCTATCTTTGTGCTTGCGAAGTTTAGCTAGTGCCTTTGCCTCAATTTGGCGGATACGCTCACGCGTTACACTAAATTCTTGGCCAACTTCTTCGAGGGTATGGCTTTTGCCATCCTCAAGTCCAAAACGAAGGCGTACAATTTTTTGTTCACGTTCGCTAAGGCTACTCAACAAATCCTTAACTTGCTCTTTCAATAACTGATTAGCGGCTGAATCCTCAGGGCTAATAGTATCCTCATCTTCGACAAAGTCACCAAGCACACTGTCTTCTTCGTCATCACGTACGCTCTGGTCAAGCGAGTGAATGTCTTGCTTAATCTTCATGATGTGTTCAACTTTTTCGACTTCAATTTCCATTTCTTTGGCAATTTCTTCGTTAGTTGGCTCACGGTTGAGTTCTTGCGTTAACCGACGTTGCGTGCGAAGTAGCTTGTTAATAGTTTCAACCATGTGTACAGGAATACGAATAGTGCGCGCTTGGTCGGCAATGGCGCGCGTAATGGCCTGTCGAATCCACCAAGTTGCGTAGGTACTAAACTTAAATCCCTTATCTGGGTCAAACTTTTCAACCGCACGGAGTAAGCCAGTGTTACCTTCTTGGATAAGATCAAGCAAATCAAGTCCACGGCCAACATATCGCTTCGCGATAGAAACGACTAAACGCATATTAGCTTCGGCCATTTTATCTTTAGCATCTTTTTCGCCCGCTACAACACGGTGTGCGAGTGTCAGTTCTTGTTCGGCGGTCAAAAGTGGAATCTTACCAATTTCACGTAGGTACAAACGAACCGAGTCATCTGAAACATCATCTAAATAGGCAGTTGGATTTACAAAGACTTCTTCTTCATCTTCTGTAGCCCATTCATCGGCAACGATTTCTTCTGGTGATGGCTCTTCAGCAGCTACAAGTTCTACGTTGGCTTCAACGAGCTCAGCGTATAACGCATCGAGCGTATCAAGATTCTCGGCAGTATCTGCAATAAGTTTAAAAATTTCTTTTTGCTCAAGCTTGCCATCTTTTTTACCTTGTTCGAGTAATTGGACTTTTAGCGCATTAATATCAATACTCGTTTTATCGTCAGCCATGGGCAGCTCTCCTTTACTCTTTTTTAAGTAGAGTATTAAATTGGTTTAGAAGTTCGTCGACTTTCTTATCGTCACCGGCAGTTTCTGCCTCGCGAATTAAAGCACTCAAATCCTTTTTTTGTTGTTTTTGATATTCCGTTGTTAGTCTATGGACTAGATCGCGTAATTCACGCAAACGCTCGTTGGCGTCAAAGGCTGCATATAATTCTTCGGCCTTGAATAGTAGTATTTTTACATAATCTTCGACATCTTTCAAATCTTCAGGGATAGAATCTGTAAATGAAGCATGTGGATTTGCTTCAATATACTCATAAACACGTTGCCGTTCAGGCGTCGCAAATATCAACCTGCCCGTTTCGGTTTGCAAAAATCTACGCGTCAGCGAGTACGTAACCGCAAGGCTCAGCAGCTGGTCTTCGTATAACGTTGGGTCGCTCGTAACCATTTCTACCTGATGCTTCGGTTTACGGAGTGGTGACTGTTTTTCGCCCTTAAATATTTGCAGTTTTGTACGGATTGCCGACTCACTTACTTCTGTCGTTTTAGCAAGTTTCAACAAGTAGTGATCTTGTTCAACTTGGTCTTCGAGCTTGGCTACGGTTGCAAGAAGTACATCACTAAATATGCGTTTACCGTGTGCCGTGTTTAGGTCATACATATCGGTATACCTATCAATTAGCCAATCAACGGCATATTGGGGTTCGTGAATTGCTTTTTCCCAGGCTGCCGGGTCTTTGCGCACTAGTTCATCAGGGTCTTTGCCGTCTGGAATGGTAATAATCGAAAGTTTTGTGCCAGCTGCTTGGGCAACACTAATTGCACGCTCAGCTGCGGCAATACCTGCCCTATCTTGGTCAAAGCAAAGTCGAATATCATTTGTAAAGCGGTTGACTGTTTTAAGATGTGATTGCGTGATGGCGGTCCCGGCAGTGGCAACTACATTGTTATAGCCCGCTTGGTGTGTACTCACGACATCAAGGTTGCCCTCAACTACAACCGCAAAACCGGTTGTGCGAATCGCATCTTTTGCAAGGTGTAGGCCAAAGACATGCCGGCTCTTATCGTAAAGCAACGTCTGCGGAGTATTTATGTACTTTGGTGCATTTGGATCATCTTCGAGAAGTCGGGCCGTAAAACCGATGACCGACCCCTGCCCGTCCATAAGTGGTACCATTATTCGTCCGCGAAACATGTCGTAAGGCCCTCGCGAACTAACAGAGCCGAGCCCGGCAAGCTTGATTGTTTCTTCAGTAAAACCACGTTTATGCAAAAAATCCGATAATGCGGCACCGCTGTTTGGTGAGTAGCCCAAACGAAAACTGGTGAGTGTCTGGCGATTAAAGCCCCGTTTTTTAAGAACGTAATCAAGCGCTGTAGGCTGCCCAAGTAAACTCTGCTGATAGTACTTCGTCGCAAGTTCGAGTGCTTCAAGAGCTTTATCTTTTCGCTCACGAACTTTGCTATCACCACGGCCATACAGGCTTAAATCGAGCCCGGCTTTGCGCGCTAAAATATCAAGCGCACCTTTAAAGTCGACACCTTCCATTTCCATGACAAAACTGAACATATTGCCACCCTTACCGCTACTAAAGTCGTGCCAAATTTGTTTTTCTGGGCTGACCATAAAGCTCGGGCTGCGTTCGGCGTTAAAGGGTGACAATCCCTTAAAGTTGCGGCCGGCACGTTTAAGTTCGACGTAGTCACCAACAACGTCTTCAATCGTGAGCCGTGATTTTATATCTTCAACTGCATCCATTTAGTTTCTAGTATCAGGCAATATGGGGTAACTGGCAAGGATAACCACGTTGCTGTAAACTAAAGCGTAATGCCACCAAACCAAAATCCGTACGATTTTTTAAATACGCCAGCTCCTAAACGAGGTTTTGGCGGAGCCGCGACACAAAAAGGTCGCATTCTTCAGATCATCGTCGTAGTGGGTATTCTGGTTCTTGTGTTCGGCATTGTCTTTAGCTTTGTATTTTCAGGTAATTCTGGGCCAAAGAAACCACTCTTAGAAGTAGCCGCAGCCCAAGCTGATATCATCGCACTCACAAAAGATGGCGACACTAAGCTACGTGATTCTACACTAAAGTCTGATGCAACGATGATTAAGCTAACCGTAACCAGCCAAAATGGCGATACGAAAAAGCTACTTGCATCGTATGGTGCTGGTAAAGACGTTGCTAAGCAAGCAAAAATATATCAGGACTCCACCTATATCGCTACCCTTAAAAAAGCGACCGAAGACAATGTCTACGATACGACTTATCAAAAAATTCTATCTGACAAAGTTGGAGTTTACCGCGCAAAGCTCAATAATGCCTACAACGCTATCAGCTCTACAAAGCAAAAAAAGCAACTATCAGATTTTTACCGCCAGCTCGACTTGCTCGTTCCGAGTACTGCTGCTAAAAACTAAGCTATAACAAGTTCGTAGCTATGCCGAATAAGATCTTGTACTTCGTCTAAGGGTACCTGCCCTGTTAAAAGTAACGTGTTCCAGTGCTTTTTATTTAAGTGGTAACCTTCCATGACGGTTTCATATTTGTCTCGCAAAAGTTTTGCTAGTTGCGGGTCACACTTAAGACTGAGCCGAATTGGGTCCGTGCCCTCAGCAATGAGAGCGAACATTTTATCTTCGACCTTATATACGGCAACGTCCTTGCCGAATGGATAATCAAGTCGTGCATTTGGCATGCTTAAAATATATTCTTCAATCTCTTTATGGGTCATTTGCTTATAGGTTACAGGTTATCGGTGTTAGGTTCTAGTATTTTGTAAATAAAATTTGAGCTCGGCTATTGATTCTTCGATGTCATCAAGCGCACGATGCGATTCTTTTTTATCAAATTCAATACCATACTTGCCCTGCATAATAATTTTGTAGCTACTGACATCCATTAGGCGGTAATGCAGCAGGCTCTCAACTTCGGGCCACCACTTTCGAATAAAGCGTCTGTCCTGTTGGATGCTGTTGCCGGCAAGTACTGCCGGCTCTTCAAAGTTTTTTTTAATAAACGCCTTAAAATCTGCAGCCACCTTTTGTTCGCTCGGTGCCGTCATTACTCTTTTTACAAGTCCACTTGCATTGTGCGTTTCTTTACACCAATCATTCATAGCATTTAAAACACTGATATCTTGATTTACAGCAGACTCAAATCTACCAAGCTCATTAAAATCGAAATCGGTCACAATGGCCGCAACTTCTAAAATTCTATCTGTTTCTGGCTCAAGGCCGGTCATTTCTAAATCAACCCATAACAACTTTGTGCTTATGGCATGTTTAACGTCAGCCATTATTTTTTCTTCGCCCATTTGGCAATATTGTCAGCCTCTTCTTTGTTGCAGCTGACAACAATTCGCTTGAATTTATTTTCAGTTGTTTCGATAAATAAAACGCTATGGACGAATGGGTTGATGTAGCTATGTGGTTTTAACAGGTATAAAAAGTCCCAACCTTCTTCGGTCCAGAAACTACCCGCTATGACTCGCTTGGGGATTCCAGCGCCAGGCAGGCGGACTTCCCACTTACGCCACTCATGAAACGTTTCACGCCACTCACAGGTGACAATGGTACTCTTAGGCACCGTTACTTTAGCTTTTACGGCGAGTACCTGTTCTTTGCCGTGTAGCTCAATGATTAAGTTTTGGTTATCAGTTTTAAGAATCATGCTTATAAGCCTTTCTTATCTGCTTTAAAATCGAGTGCAACCGAATTTATACAAAAGCGAATCCCGGTTGGTTGATCGGGCGCGTCACGGAACACATGACCAAGATGGCCTTCGCAAGCCTTGCAGAGCACCTCAACCCTGCGCATGCCATGTGCATTATCTTCAACTAAGCGAACATCACCACTGCTCGCCACATCATAAAAACTAGGCCAACCGCAGGCGGCTTCAAACTTGTGCTGACTCGCAAACAAATCTGCACCACAGGCCGCGCACACATACATACCATCTTACTCGTTATATAAAAGTTCACCAGAAAATGGAGCTTCGATCGCTTTTTCGCGCAGTACAGAATATTGTTCTGGTGTGAGCTCTTTTTTCCACTGGGCATTTGTTTTATGCATACTTTTAAGTATAAAGCGTCTATTGCGATTGCAGACCCATAGATATCCTAAAACACAACAAAAAGTTGTCTCTACTTTAAACGAGCGTTACTTCCAGACAGCTAAAATAATAGCCGGGATAACGCAGGCCAAGACATTATGCCCAGAAGTAATCCATACGAGTGAGTTAAATCTGTTTTCAAGTAGTGCGTGTAAATTACCGCTCGCAACAGCGATACCAAACCCAAGCGTTAGGCCAAGCAAAAGGCCATCTTGCCAGCCGCCGATTATCATAAACTGCTCAAGAACTGCAATAGTTAGTACTAGTAGTGCCGACCAAAAAAGCGTTGCAAGCATGAGCCATAACATCGATCTCCCCTGCTGAAGCTCAATCCGTGTCTTGCCAACGGCAGCTATCCACGCTTTACCAAATAAAAAATTGGCATACCATAGGCTGCTAACCACCATAACTGCACCCAAACTCACTAAGACTGCCCACCAGTTTAGATTCCCGATTGCGCTCCCGAAATCCATGGCACTCTCCTGTTATAGGGGCAGTGTACACCATTAACTGATTAAGGGGCAATAGACGCTAAGAAGTCTTGGGCCCGATACGCAATGATACGACGCCTATCGGGGTTAATCTTGCCTAACTGCTTTACCATCATGCTTGTGCGCGGGTTTTTAGCAAGTAGACTCGAGTGTTTTTCGACAAAGTCCCAAAATAGGCCGTCCCAAACATCACACCAGTCACCCTTTTCGTAGTGGCTCATTTTTAAAATATAGTTGCTACCTGATATATACGGCTTAGTGACCATACTACCTAAATCGCTGAACTGGCTCATACCATAGACATTTGGCACCATCACCCAGTCGTAGGCATCTATGAACAGGCTCATATACCAACGGTAAACTTCTGTTGGCTTGGTTTCACAGAGTAGCATCAGGTTACCAACTATCATTAATCGCTCTATGTGATGCGCATATGCATGTGCTTGCACTTTTGTGATGACATCATCAAGTGGCGGAATGCCAGTTTCTGCGCTCCACCAGGCCGGGCCAAGATTTCGGCTATGCCCGAGCTCGTTGGCGTTGCGCATCGAAACCTGTTGCGTAACATACAGCCCACGTACATACTCACGCCATCCAATAACCTGACGGATAAAGCCTTCGAGGCTTGGCAGTGGTACGGGCGACTTTTTGTGATGTTCAACAACCGCCTCAATAACTTCGCTCGGGGTGAGTAATCCGATATTCAAAGGCGCTGATAAACCACTGTGATACTGCAGTACTGCCTGGCCATCTATAGCATCTTCGAAAGGACCAAAATCGGTTAAACGCGTCTTGATAAAATCCTGCAACCAAGCTTTTGCATCTTCATGGCTCGTTGGCCAAAAAAAGTTTTCAACACTACCAGGATTATCACTAAAGTTCTTTTCAACCCATTTTTTAGCGTCTTCTACATAGCTATTGGCGCCAAAACTCGCAAAACCTGGTACAACATGCCCTTTTGGCAAACTTTTACGATTTTCTATATCGTAACTCCATTTACCGCCCTCGGGTTTATAGTTTTCATCAATCAAAATATTAAAGCGTTCACGTTGCCACTGGTAGAAATCCGCAAATTTATGCTTAATCTTGGCTCCGAAATATTCTTGTACTTCGCCACGTCGCAACATAAAGCTCGGGCTTGGCTCGATACGAAGCTCAAATGGTGTTTTGATTTCAGTTTCGAGAGCTTTTTTATAGCGTTGTTCGATTGCGTGATCAGTAGGATCAAACATATAGACAAGTTCGGCCCCTAAATGCTGGGCACGTACCAGCGGCTGTGCCGTAAACTCAACACTTTCGAGCTCCATATATTCGACATTAATGTCGCGCGCCCACAAAACTTGCTCGATATATTGGCGCACACTTGCTCGATGCAAAACTAACTTTTGTTTATGCATGGGCAGCGGAAACTGGGTGTCAGTACCAAACAGTAATGGCTCCTCAACAACAATTACTACATCAACTTTTGGGAAAAAGTCAGGATTAAAGAGCTGATTTGGGAGCAGGATTAAAGCAGATTGTATATTTTTAGCCACGATTGTTCCTTTTTAGAAGCGTTAGCGTTATTGTATACCGTCGGCCCCTGTTTGCGCAAAATACGTTACATTTTTTCTGGTACACGTATACCAAGCACTGCAAGTCCGTCATGTAAGATTTGAGCGTATCGCGTAACGAGCATGAGCCTGACTGCTTGTCGTTCATCATCAATAACTCTATTATCCTCATAAAATCGATTAAAACTTTGAGCAAGCTCATATAAATAAGTGCATATAATTTGTTGGGCTAAATCGCGAGCCGCATCTGCCATAACAGCTTCGAATTGACTTATTTTTTGCGCAAAAGCTCTTTCACTTTCTGTAAATTCTGGCTCTACGTCAACGGCCTCAGCTTTTTGCAAAATACTGTGTGCTCGCACGTAGGCGTACTGCAAGTATGGACCACTGTTACCATGTAGGCTTACCGACTCTTCAAGGTCAAACGCAATATCGGCGCCAAAACGCTGCTTTAAAAATGAATACTTAACCGCACCAAGACTAAGTACTTTTTTTAGGTCTTCATTATCCGCCTCAACTAATTGGCTGGCACCATCAATAACATCAATAGCACGACTCACATTACCTAAACGCGAACTCATTTTTTGACCATCACCAAAACGAATCGTGCCATTTGTTAGATGTTTCATTTTTTGAGCAACATCGGGCATAACTCGAGCTGCAGCCGCAAAGACAACTTTCATATATTCTGCTTGATCATTACCGGTAATTAATACTCGCTTATCAAAATCATATTCGTCGTGCTCTAGCTTGATGACGCCAAGATCTTTAGTTTCGTAAGTTGGTAAATTCTCACGCGTAATAAATACGCGTGTATGCAAACCGACGTCTTCACCTTTAAAAATAATGGCACCATCTGACTCCACGAACACGTCAACTGCTCCGCGCACTAGGCCAAGACCGACAGGCGCTGTTTCGCTTTCAGGATAAAAACGATCGAATGGAGCAACTTCAATTGATTCATAAAATTCTTTAAAGTACTCATAACTCCAATCTCGGCACATCCAATACACTTTTGAAAAATCGTTCTCATTTTCACTACTGTGGAGCCCATAAACTTGTTTATTGAAGTCCTCGACTTGTAGTTTCACCAAGTCATTATCTTCGTAAGATTTTGCACCATGTACATAGGCCTTGCTCAGAAAAGCTGCATGCTCATCTTTTGGCATTGCCTCAAGCTTTGCGATGTCAAAACCTTGTAGTAAATCCTGTATGCCCCACATACTCTTCGCTACGTGCAATCCAACATCACCACCGAAATTCGTCCTTGTAACTTTTGCTCCTTCACGAACTAACATATTACCCAGTACATCACCTACTAACGTTTGGTAAAGGTGCCCAGCATGGAGTTCTTTGAAGGCATTTGGGCATGAATACTCTAGAACGACGTGCGTTCCATCCATAGTTTGGTGCGGCGTCGCAGTTGCTTGTTGCCATAATGCTGAATCACTCAGCGAAAAATTTAAGAACCCTGGGCCCGCGATTTCGACACTTTTAAGCCACTCAAAATTTTCTTGCGATAATGCATCCTTAATTTTTAAAGCTACTTCTCGCGGACTCGCTGCAAGTTCTTTACTCAATTTCAGTGCAATATTGCTCGTAAAATCACCAAATTGTGGTTCAGGAACTGTTATCCCAAGACTAACGTCTTCTTTATCAAATATATCGCTCACGATTTTAATGAGAGTATTTTGTAGCTGTTCCATATCTGTTTATTGTAGCATTTTACTTTTTTGAATTGCGTGCAGTTGCAATCGCCTGCCAAACGACTAAGTACAAAAGACCCAAAAAACCATAGAACAGTAGCGTCGTACCAAACGTCAATGGATGATTTATGGGGTCAATAACACTACTCGAAACATCGAACAAAAGTCCGAGTGGGTTCACGATAATATCCCAACTATTCCAGCGCAAGTAGCGGCCCAGGTATATCGCAAAACCACAAAGAAGCAATACAGCAACTGGTAAATAATGAGCCCTCATCCCAAATCTTTTTATAGCTCGCACATGTACTAGGTAGAGCGCAGTGAGACCTAAAATTATTCCGCAAAATGCATAGGTACTAAACAAAATAATGTCAAAAAGTATATCAACTTGGCTCGTTCGTCGCAGATGGATAAAATCTGTGACCAAATAAAATGCATTTGGCAAAAAAGCCAACCAAACCGCGAATAGGCCAAAATTACCCCAAGACCATACAAGCCCTTTTGGAGTTCGTACGTACAATAACCATGCAAAGACAAGTGGCACCCATGCTAAGAATAGGTTCCAAATTAAAAAATCATAGCGCGTAGTACCCGAAATCAAAAACCTCACAAAACTTAAAATAACCGCAAATGCACTGAGGGAAATGAGTGAAACTACAAAGCCCGGTGCGGGAATCTTTGGCCCATTAAGCGCCATTATTTTGACTCTTTTTGGATATTGGCAACGACTTTAACCATTAAACTTTTTGGGAGTATTCTTGGTATCTGTACTTGCAATTTGTTTGATGCACCAGGAATGGCAACAACGGCGCCCTGCATCATTTTTTTATACGCAAAAGCCGCCACACTCGCCGCTGGCGGCATTGCTAAATCTTTCATCAGGTTCGACTTTTCGAGATTGGCTGCTTTTTGAAAACCGCTGGCAGTTGGGCCCGGGCAAAGTGCTGTGACTGACACACCATATGGTTTAAGCTCATGCGCCAAAGCCTGGCTAAAGCTCAAAACATATGCCTTACTGGCATAATAGGTTGCCATTTTTGGCCCAGGGAAAAATGCCGCCGTAGATGCCACATTCACAATACGGCCATGCCCTTCTTGTTGCATCTGACCGCCCACAATATGAGCTAACTCACTCAGCGCTACAATATTTAGCTGCAACATTCTGTTTAGCTTTGGCCAGTCAGAGTTTACGAAATCACCAAAATCACCAAAGCCAGCATTATTAAATAGCATATCGATTTTATATTTCACCAAACTTGTAATACAACGCTTTCGCTGCGCTTCATCGGCCAAATCAGCAACGATAACAACCACGTCAGTTCCTTGAAGTTTAAGAACTTCTTGTAAGTCATCGAGTGCCCGCTTATTGCGTGCAACGAGAATCAAATTATGTTTTTTGTGAGCAAGTAAAATCGCAAATTCACGGCCAATACCGCTACTCGCACCCGTTACAACCGCATATGTTTTTACGCTCATTACCTTCAATTGTAGCAGTTTCGACTGTAATTTGGCGGAGAGGGAGGGATTTGAACCCTCGATACCCTTGCGGATATACCGCCTTTCCAAGGCGGCGCACTAGGCCACTATGCGACCTCTCCTCGTCAGAAGATGCTTTTTTGGCCTTAGTTTTTGCTTTGCAAAAAACCTGGCAAAACCGCACTTCTTCCTCTAAATTTTGCAAACAGCCTTTGGCTTGGTTTGCAAAATTTGGCTAGCTGCAGGCGGGCTTTGACAATTATATACCAACAAACACTTGAACATGAGCTTTTTAAAGAGGTAGTATAGGGTAACTATGCCTATCATCGAGCTGCAAAACGTAAGTAAGGTATTTGGTTTTGGCGACGCCACGACCATTGCTCTTGATGATGTGAATTTGAGCGTCGACAAGGGTGAGTTTATTGCAATTATGGGGCCAAGCGGTAGTGGTAAAAGTACGCTCATGAACGTTATTGGTTTGCTTGATAGGCCCAGTCAAGGAGTCTACAAGCTTGATACGCGTAATGTTTCGCGGCTACATAGCGCCGCTCGCGCCAAAGTGAGACGCGATAAAATTGGTTTTATATTTCAAAGTTTCAATCTATTGCCCCGCATGACGGTGCTCGAAAACGTAGCGTTACCGCTTGCCTATAAGGGCGTTTCGGGCGTACGACGTTTACATCGTGCATCTGAACTACTCGAGAAAATCGGACTTAAAACTCGTGAATACTACTACCCGCGTCAATTGAGTGGTGGCCAACTACAGCGCGTAGCAATTGCCCGTGCGCTCATTAATAAACCGAGTATTCTAATTGCCGACGAGCCGACCGGCAACCTTGATTCGGCAAGCAATAAAGTTGTTATGAATCTGTTAAAAGATATTCATAAAGGCGGCAATACGATTATCATGGTGACTCATAACGTTGAACTTACTGCTTACGCGAGCCGTGTCGTATATATGATTGATGGCCACATTCACCAAGATAAGCCGCTACGTGAAAACGAAACTGCCGATATCTTTAAGCTCCATAACGCACCAAGTATCGACAAAACAAAGCGCGGCCAAAAGAAATCAAAGGCCAAGAAATGATATACACCAACGTAAAAATGGCGCTATCGAGCATACGAAGCTCAAAAGTCCGCAGCGCACTCACGATGCTTGGCATCATTATTGGCGTTATGAGTGTGGTTATTACGGTCTCGCTCGGCGAAGGCGTCAAGAATCAGGTTATTAAGCAAGTAAACCAGCTCGGGAACGACATTA
This sequence comes from Saccharimonadales bacterium (SeqCode), assembly GCA_038245435.1. Classification (GTDB taxonomy): domain Bacteria; phylum Patescibacteriota; class Saccharimonadia; order Saccharimonadales; family CAIOMD01; genus JBBRSL01. The sequence goes on along the minus strand of JBBRSL010000001.1, from coordinate 5,531 downwards.
TTGTCATTCGTCCTGGCAAAACTATTGAGCGCGATGCAAACGGCAAAATAACTAAGTTCAATCTGGTGGCAGGCTTTGGTGCAAGCACTATAACTGAAAAAGATGTTGCCGATGTGCGCAAAATTACGGGCATCGCAGCAGTTGCACCTGCTTCACAGATTACAGCTGCCATAAGTACACCAGAAACCGAAGATTATGCCGGTGCACTCGTAATCGCCACTACCAGCGATATGGGAGGAATTCTGAATCAAAAGATGGATTTCGGTGATTTCTTCACAAATGATACATCTAGAAAACTCGAAGCTGTCATTGGCAGTAACGTGGCTGCAAATGTATTTAAGCAGCGCGATCCTATTGGTCGAGTCATGACGCTTCGTGGCCAAGACGTTGTTGTTCGCGGTATTTACGCACCATTCCCAAGTAACCCATTGAATGTCGGCCAAAACTATAACGATGTTGTCTTTATTCCGTTCGAAACCGGTAAGCGCATCACTGGTGGTACTACCGAAATTAGAGAAGTGAGCATTAAAGCTGCAGATACTAAAAATGTTGACTCAATCGTAAAACAAATCAATCAAACACTACTTAAAAACCATAGTGGCCAGGCAGACTTTACGATTCTTAAACAATCAGAATTTATAGATGCAACCGGCCAAGTATTCAGCGTGCTAACCACTTTCGTGGCCGCCATCGCTGGCATTTCCCTTCTCGTTGGCGGTATTGGCATTATGAACATTATGCTGGTGAGTGTCAGTGAACGAACAAAAGAAATTGGCGTACGCAAAGCCATCGGTGCAACTAACAAACAAATACTGGGCCAGTTCTTAATTGAGGCGCTCGTGCTCAGCTTTGTCGGTGGCATAATTGGCGTGCTATTTTCGGCAATTGCCGCCTACGGTATTAAAATGACAACCGACCTCACACCTTCACTGTCATTAAAGACAATTTTATTTGCAACTGGTGTCGCAGCACTCGTTGGTGTGGTCTTTGGTATGGCGCCGGCTATCAAAGCTGCTCGCAAAGATCCAATCCAGGCACTACGCCACGAGTAGTTAGGCGCTTAATTCGTGTTTGAACTTCTCAATTAAATCTACGGGAGTTGGGTTAAGTCCATTTAAGAGGGCTGTATAAATTGTGACAAAATCGCCGAGCGCGATTAACCAAAGCAGCTGCTCAAGGATATCCTCACCAGCTGCCTGCACAATAGTAGGTGCAGGACGGCGACCACTCAACAAACGCTCAGAAACTTCAAAGCGCTTTTGCACGCGCTCGTGTTCTAAATTAGAACGCAAATCAATTACAGCGTAAGGCTTTTCCAGTGGATGGCTTGTCCAACCCAGAAACTCGTTATGATTAAACTCAGGATACTGGTTAAACCACGCTATGTTTTTTGCGTTTTCATTAAAGCTAATTTTCCACTTATATGCAGCTGGCGCGAGTTTGGGCCCAGCATAAATAACCATGCTCTTGCCAACAAAATCTAGCGCCAATTGCTTTGCATAATTATCTTGTGTCGTAACATCTGGTCGCCATTGTGCGGTACTCTCTTTTAAGTACTGGGTCGTTCGTTGAAGAGTTCCTTCGATATCTGTTGCCTGCAGCAACCCGGCTCGCTCCAAGATTGTCACCAAGGCTTTAAGGCCGTAAAGCACGCCATAGCGAGGTTGACTCGCTTTTGGAAGTTCTGCAAATGGGTAGCCTTTTTGAAGGGCGATTTCAGCTAACTTACCACCGCTCGCGATAACCGCTATAACGGCATTTTTTGCCTCAGCCTGGCTTAGTGCCTCTAGTGTTTCTTCGGTGTTGCCAGAATAGCTTGATGCGATAAATAAGGTTTTTTCGTTCACATAACGTGGAATGTCATAGTTCCTGCATACTTCAAACGGAATACTGTAACCTGGCCAACTTTGACTTATGATTGCCGCGAGCGCTGAGCCGCCCATACCGCCAAAGACAACATTGTCGATATCATGTTCAAGTTCGGGAACATTAAACTCATGCTCTAGCTGCTGCCACTGCTTTTCGGCAATACCGAGCGCATCCTGCGCGTCTCGTTCATGAATAAGTTTTAGGTCATCAAGCATAAGAATCTCCGTTACTCTATTTATTATCGCTAGTGCTTTTGATACATTATAGGATGAAACTATTAATATTTGAAACAAAGAGCCGGTGAGGCTTCAAGGGGGTGGGATGTTTGGACAAGATGATTCACAGCAGCAAGGCGCACAAGGTTGGCAACAACCAGTAGATCAGAGTCAACCAGTAGCTGCACCAGTTGAGAACAATATTGAGGCCCCTGCCCCACAACCATTTGCGCCGCCTACTGACCCTGTGGCAGCTCCAGTACAAAATGATTGGCAACAACCAGTACCGGCCGCTAACAGCGACTGGGCAGCTCCTACGGCCGATACAGAAGTAGCTGAAGTGACGGCACCGCCACAGTTTGCTGATGTAAACGGGTCGAGTGACCTTATGGATATTAAGCAAAAAGCTTTAACTGAGCTTTCTCCTCTCGTAAGTCACCTTGATCAATCACCTGAAGAAAAGTTTAAAACAACCATGATGATGATTCAGGCTTCGGACAATCAAGACCTTATTTCAGATGCCTATGCCTCTGCCCAAGCCATTACCGATAACAAAGCCAAGGCTCAAGCATTGCTTGATATCGTAAACGAGATTAATTACTTTACACAAAACCAAAGTTAATAATCCCGCACACCTTTTAAAATAGCCCCAATTGGGGCTATTTTATTGCAACCTACGAATAAGTATTGATCTATATAGCAGCGTACCTAGAATTGTGGCAGCGATAAATATCCCAAGTGTGCTGCCAGCACCGGTATTGGGTACCGAACCAGCGGTAGTCGCGGTACTTTGGTTCGTCGTCGCTGAAGACGAGCTATTTGCCGGCTGATTTGTCGTAACCGTAGCGGTGCCAGTGCCGTTTGAAGTAACCGCGGCTGCACCGCTCGATCCTTGAGTAGCGCCGTCATTCTTTGAATCTGTTGACACACCTGTTGAAATACCTGTAATTGGACTTGCCGGCTTACTGCTATTGCCCGTAACTTTGTTATAGCCCCAAATACCTGCAAAAACCAGGCCGACAATAATTGCAATTGCTACAAAAAACAAGACAAGACTCATCATTACCGCCATAGGTCGACTGACCCTATCGGTTGTTTGAATATACTGCGCTGGGGCAGTTAACTGAGTTTTCGTTCGTTGCCAAAATCGTGCCATAGCTCATTACTCCTAATAAAATGATTGTAACCACATTAATTTACAAAAGCAACAAATCATTATATTAGTGCTTGTGCTTAACATGCACCTTAAAATGAAAAACCCCACACCAATTAAGGTGTGGGGGCCCGGGAATTTCCAAGGACTTCGCAGCTAAGCTACGCTTGTGACTGATACCGTCAGTCAGCGGTTTAGGCGATACCGTCGAGCCACTCGGACACGCTCTTGGCGAGTCCAGGCGGAAGCTCTTCGGTGAGCACCTGTGCGATGTGATCGCGAGACGGGTCTGCGTCGGCCGCCCGAGCCATGGCATCAAGCGCCATGACTAAGTGCACGAGCGCTGCAGACAACACTGTTTCGTTGCTGCCCATCGCTACATCAACTCGATCTTCCACGGCAGAAGCCGCAGTCGATGAGAAGTCCGCAGCGAGAGCTTCACGAAGTTCTTGCTCGTCTCGACGAGTCTCGTCGTCGTAACGATCGACAAGCTTGTCGATCTTGTAGAGCCGCTCACGCTGAGCATCCCTACCCCGCAGAATGAAGTCATAGACTCCCTTCATATCGGCGTAGTTCAGTTCGCGCTGCAACTCCAAGGTTGGCATGATCCTGAACGCGATGAGTTTGGCCAGCAGACGGGACTGCTTGGACATCCGAGACCACTCGATAAACTCGATGTCCACCACGTAGAGGGCCACGTAGAGCCGCACCAGAGTCTCCCCCTTGGGGAAGAACTTGCCACCAGTCCAACTGAGCACTGTGGCCGGCTCCACCTCACAGAACTTCGCGAGGTAACTGTACGCGCCCGGCTGGTTGTTGACCAGCCGGGCAACGCACTCACGTGCTTCGTACATCACTCACCGCCGTTGTTATAGCCGTCGGTGATGTCGATGTCGTCCATCTCGTCCCCACGACGCGACACCAGTCGCCCGGTGCGCTTGCCGTGGTTGATGTGGTCGACGATCAGCATGTACAGGATCTGGCCAGCCGAACCCCCGGAGGAGCACAGCTGCACGATCTGCGGATCGGAGATGGGGAAGGTCGAGAGCTTCTTGACCATCCGAGCGTCCAGGACGAGCTTGTCGCCGTCCCAGAAGTTCGTGTGGTCGCTCATGACCTTCGCCAGCTGCAGCAGGAACGTCGTCTTGATGAACGATGCGCCGTTCTTGTAGGTGACACGACGGATGCCGAAGCACGAGTCGATGACCTCGAAGAACAGACGCGTGTTCTGGATGAAGTTGTTCCTGCCCACGTTGTCGTGGATCTTGCCCAGACCGTTGGCCAGGTCGGAGACGTTGGACGTCCGACCGGGACCAGCATGACTGTGCAGCATCGCGGCCGTCTTGATGAAGGTGTTGGCCGTGATGAGCTGTCCACGCTTCATGTTCTGGTCCCACGAGACCAGCTCGTAGAGGACGAAGTTCTTGTCCGCCGACAGCTTGTGCAAGCACTGCACCGCCGGCACCTTGTCCTTGAAGTTCCTCAGGGTGACGTTCGGGCTGAGCCTGGTCTGACCCAGGTTGAGCCTCTCGAACATCTCCTGCTCCGACTCCTTGGTGGTGTCGAAGTGGATGGTCGCACCGAGGTGCGGCCTCATCTCCGGGTTGGCCTGCATCGCACGCATCGCAGCGGTCACCCGCTGCAGTCCGTCGATGATGAACACCTCGTCGCGGAGGTACAGCACAGCCTCTCGGGTGGAGTAGTCCTGACCGCGCATGCCGAGCACGATGTCCGGGACGCCACCGTTGGCGATGGCAGCCTGCAGCTGCCGCACCTTGGCGTTGTCCATGGCCTCGCGCTGGTAGGCGTCGACCTGGAGGTCGATGAGCGAGTCACACCTGACCACGCCACGCAGAACGATGTCCCCCGTGGGGGTCTCGTCGAGCGCACCGCTGATGATCTTGATGCTGGGTCGATCGGTTGTAGTCGCCACTTGGCTGACCTTTCCAGTCTCGGGCATTGTTCCCTCTATGGGGTAGCCCTTGGGGTGAAGGTACATCAGATTTTTTGGAGATCAGAAACTCCGTCACCATGTATGAGGTTTGTACACCTGCCTATGGCCGCTAGGTTGCCCTAGACTACTCTCACCTCAAGTGAAAATTTTATTATTTTTATTGCTTTTTGTCAATAGCCATAATCAAAAAGACCCCTTGATTGGGGTCTTTTTTTCGTAAAGCGAGCGTACTTCTGTCAGTAGTCTAAGCCCATTGGGCCTGGCGCGCCTGCACCTAATACTGGTTTTTCGGGTATATCCACAACTAGTGCGCCCATAGTCATAGCAGTACCGGCAATCG